>NZ_JBHVMF010000001.1:805467-895098 GCF_042797055.1 Streptomyces sp. NPDC057854 | reverse complement strand
GCGCGGCACCGGCCGCCGCACCTCCGCCGGCGGCGCGCAGGCGCCGAAGGGCGGCAAGGCGGCCACCACGGCCACGAAGACCGCGACCGGGGGCCGCGCCCCCGCCCGGCGCACGGGATCCGGCGGAGCGGGCAAGGCGGGCGAGACCGCCGCCCCGTCCGCCGGCCGGAGCGGCGGCGACCGGCGCCCGCGCCGGCGCACCGCCGGCCGCGGCGGCACGACCGAGCGCTGACCCCGGGCCCGCACGCCGCCCCCCACGCGAGCCGGACGGACCGAGGCCGGCTCGTCCCGGTCTCCGCGGCGCCCCGGGTCGTACGATCCCGGGGTGCACCCCACGGCGACAGCGCAGACCAGCAGTGCCTCCCGGCCCTCCGGACCGGTCCCGGCGAGCCCCGAGGAGGCGCTGGCCCTGGCGGCGGCACCCGGCGGGCCTCCCGGCGGGTGGCGCGACTGGCCCGCGGAACTGCTGCCCGCGCCGGTGCGGGTGGCGCTGCTCCGCGCCGAACTGGCCCGGGATCCCGGGGTGGTGGAGCGGGAGGAGCGCGGGGAGGCGCTGTACCAGGCGGTGCGCGGCACGGGCGTGGTGCGGTGCGCGCGGGCGGACCTGCTCGTCGGGGCGCTCGCCGGAAGCGGGGACGCCGTGCTGGAGGGGGAGGCGCTGCGGCTGGCGGGGGAGGGGCTGCGCTCGCGGGCCCTCGACCCCGGGTTCGTACGGAAGACGCTGACGGGACTGCTCGGTTCGGGCTCCGCCGCCGTCGTGAACCGGGCGCTCGCCGCGCTCGCCGAGCCCTGGGCCGCCGTCGCACCGCTGCCGGCCGAACGGCTCGACGGCCTGTTCGGCCCGGCGACCGCCGACGCCGCCCTCACCACCGCCGCCGCCCACGGGCACGGGGAGCCGCTGTGGCGGGCGGCGGCCGATCCGGACCGGGCGCCGCGCGTACGGAGGCGGGCCCTGGCCCTGTACGGGGAGACCGCGCGGCGCGGCGACGTACCGGCCGTGCTGCGGCTCGCCGCCGAGGACCCGCTGCTGCTCGCCGGTCCCGCCGTCGACTGCCTGCGCGCGATGCACCGGCGCGGCCACTTCGTCACCGCGCCCGACGTGCCCGCCGTCCTGGCCCTCGCCCTCGCCGACCACACCGTCCCGGCCCGCGCCGTCGCGACCGTCCTCTACACCGTCCGGCACGACGTGCTGCGCCTGCTGGAGGGCGCCGCGCCCGGCGATCCGTCGTGGCCGCGCCGGCTCGACCTGCTCGTCGCGCTGGACGAACAAGGCGTCGGGAGCCTGCCGGTGGCGCCGGCGATCGCCCGCGTCCTGCCGGACGCGGCCGTCCCGGGGCCGTTCCTGCGGGCGCTGCGGGCGCTCCGCGACCCCGGCACCGAGGACGCCGTCCTCGCCGCCCTCCCGCACGCGCCCGCCGACGCGCTCGACGCGCTGGAGGCCGTCGGCGGCGAGCGCACGGTACGGGTCCTCGGCGCCGCCCTCGGCCTGGCCACCCTCTCGCCCCCGGACGCCGCACCCGAACCGGCGGCGGTGGAACGGGCGTTGCGGGCCCACCGCGGACGGGCCCTGGAACTGGTCTGGCTGCTGGCCACCGACCCGCGGGTGCGCCGGGAACTGCTCGCCCGGATGGACGCCGCCGCACTGCCCGCCCGGGTGGCCGCCGACCTCGGCGGCCCGGACCCGCGCGAACTCGCCCTCCTCGCCGCCCACCTGGATCCCGGCCGGCCCGTCGCCGCCCTGACCCGGCTCGCCGCGCACGCCGGCCCGGAGCTGCTGCCCGTCCTCGCCGACCTGCTGCTGCGGATCGCCGGCGAGGCGGCCGCCGCCTGGGAACCCGACGGCGCGCCGCCCGTCCCCGACGCCGAGCCGACCGTCCCGCCGGAGGCCGTCACGGCGCTGTGCGACCTCGGGCGGCGGCTGCACGCACGCGGCCGGATCCGCCCGGTGTGCCTCCTGGACGCCCCCGACGCCGACGCCGCCGGCCCCGCCCTCGTCACCGACCTGACCCTCGGACTGCTCGACCGGCCGGGGCTGACCGCCGGCGAACAGACCGTGCTGCTCCGCCTGCTGACCGACCTGCCGGAGGCCCCGCCCGCGACGGTCCGCCGCCGGGTGCACCCCCTCCTGCGCCACCCCGACCGGCACGTTCGCAAGCACGCCGTCGCGCTCCTCGCCCGCGACACCGACGGCCACGGCGTCGAGGCCGTCTCCGCGACGCTGCTCGCGCTGACCGGGCCCGACCGCGACCCGCAGACCGTACGCGGCACCCTGAGCGCGCTCGGCGAGGCGCGGGCCCACTGGGCGTCGGACGCGATCGCCGCCTGCCTCGACCACCCCCGGATGAACGTCCGCAAGACGGCGGCCCGCGCCCTCGCCACCGCCGGCACCCCCCGGGCCGTCCCCCGCCTCCTCCACGGCCTCGGCCGCAGCGACAACCCCGGCCTGCGCGCCCTCCTCCTCGACGCCCTCCGCGCCCTCCTCGGCGACACCCTCCCCGCCGCCGTCACCGCCGCCGCGCACCACGCGGCGGACGCCCGGGTCCGCGACCGGCTGCTCGCCGGGCTCCCCAGGGAACCCGCCCCGGACCCGGACGCGGCCGACCTCGCGGTCCTGGCGGAGCAGGGCTGGGACCCCGCCGCCGCCCTGCGCCTCGCCGAACGGCCCGCCCCCGCCGCACGGCTCCGCCCCACCCGCGCGTACCTCGCCGACTGGCTCGCCCTCGCCGCCACCACGGAACGGGCCCGGCGAGCGGTCCTCGCCGTCCTGCCCGACGCGATCGGCCCCGGCCCCCGCACGGCGCAGGAGCGCGGCGTGCTCGCCCGGCACGTGACGGTGCTCCTCGACGGGCTCGCGGAAGCGGACGGCGGCACCCGCGACGGGATCCTCGCGCTCCTGGAGGAGATCGCGGACCGCCCCGGGCCGGGCGGTCACGTGACGGCTGCCGTACGGGCGCTGCCGCCGCGGGCCGCCGGCCGCCGGTCGGCGCTCCCGCTGCTCCGGCGCGCCGGGGCCGTCCTCGTCCGCGCCGACCTCGACCGCGAACTCGCCGCCGCCGACCGGGCGTCCGACCCGGCCGGCACCGGACGGACCGTACTGCGCGACGCGTTCGGGATCACCCCGGCCACCGCCCCGCCCGAGCCCAAGCCACCCTGGTACGACGAACTCGCCGCCGCCACCCGGAGCGCGCGCGAACTGTCGGCGTACCGGCGGCGCCACGCGACCGGCGGCTCGCGCGCCCTGCTCACCGCCCTCGCCGACCTCCACGCCGGCGCCGCACCGGACGTGCGGACCGCGCTCCTCGACTGGATGACGGACCTCCAGCCGCCGGGCGCCCCACCGTGGACACTCGCCGAGGAGGCCCGCGCCGCGGACTCCGCACCGCGCCGCGCCCACCCCGCCGACCTGGGCCAGCCCCGGTCCGCCGCCCAGCGGGAGCGGCTGCTGGCCCTGCTCGGCTCCGGCCTGCGGCAGCAGCGGAACACCGCCGCGCACACCCTCCTCGCCTGGCCGGAACCGGAGGCTCGTGCCGCCGCCCTCGACGCCCATCTGCGCGGCGGCACCGACGCGCCCGACGACCCCGTCCTGCGGGCCGCGCTGGGCAGGGCGCTCACCGAAGCCGGCCCGGCGATGCCGCTCGACCCCGGACTCCGCCCCGACCGGATCGCCCGCATCGCCGCCACGGCCCCCGACGACGCCGCGCTCCAGCCGCTCCTCCCCGTCCTCCTGCACCTGTGGGAGCACGGGCCGGACGACGGCACGCGGGCGGACGCGTTCCACGCGCTGCGGCGCCTGCCCGCCGACACCCTGGCGGCGCACCTGGAACCCCGGCTCGCCGCGGGCGCCTCCGGCCTCCTGGCCCTGGTCGCCGACCGCCCCCTGCTCCGCACCCCCGTGCTGGACCGGCTGCGCGACCGGCGCCCCGGGGCGGGACTCCGGCTCGTCGACGGACCGCTGCACGACCCCGAGACCGCCGAACGGCGCGCGGCGGCCCTCCGCGCCCTGCGGGAACGCGCGCCCCTCCCCGTACCCCCGCCGTCCTCCGCGGACGCGGACGGCGACCTGGCCGCCCTGCTGCGCTCGCCCGAGCCCGCGCGGATCCGGCGCGCCCTCGCCCGCCTGGAGGAACGACCCGGCGCACTCGAACCGGCCGCCCTGGAGGCCGCGTTGCGGGACCTGCTGCGGCATCCCGAGGCCGGCGTACGGCTGCACGCGCACCGCACCTCGCGGGCGCTGCTCGACCGGGACGCGCACCTGCGGCTGACCGAGGACCTGTTGCGCGACCCGCAGCCCGACGTGGTGCGGGGCGCGATCCGGGTCCTGTCGCAGGCGGGCCGGCGGCAGGCGGTGCCGCTCTTCGTCGCGCTCCTCGACCACGGCCGGGCCGTCGTGCGGCGGGCGGCAGAGGAGGCCGTGCTGCGCGCCGGGCCGGAAACGGTGCCCGCGCTGCGCAGGTCCGCGTCCCGCGCCCGCCCGGACCGCAGGGCCCGGTACGAGCGCCTGCTGGCGCGGATCCGGGAGGCGGAGAGGGAAGCGGAGACGGAGGCGGAGCGGGACGGCGGCGGCCGGGGGCGGACGTGACGCGGACGCGCCGCGGGGCGGCGTACGCCGACGGGTGTCGGGTACGCCGCCCTGGTGGGGGGCCGCGCGGGTCGCGGTGAGGAAGAAGGGGATCAGGAGGGGTCGCGCCGGAAGACCGACGTCGACCAGAGGTAGCCGAGGGCCGTCAGGCCGAGGCACCAGGCGACCGCGAGCCAGCCGTTGTGGCCGATCCCGGTGCCGAGGAGCAGGCCGCGGAGGGTTTCGATGGCCGGGGTGAAGGGCTGGTACTCGGCGATCGGCTGGAACCAGCCGGGCATCGAGCCGATCGGGACGAACGCGCTGGAGATCAGGGGCAGGATGACCAGCGGGAGGGCGTTGTTGGACGCGGCCTCGGCGTTGGGGGAGACCAGGCCCATGCCGACGGCGATCCAGGTGAGCGCGAGGGCGACGAGGGCCGTCAGGCCGAACGCGGCGAGCCATTCGAGCACGGTCGCGTCGGTGGAGCGGAAGCCGACGGCGACGGCGATGGCGCCGACGAGGGCCACGCTCATCAGGCACTGGAGGACGCTGCCGGCGACGTGTCCGACGAGGATCGACGGGCGGTGGATCGCCATGGTGCGGAAGCGGGCGATGATGCCCTCGTTCATGTCGTTGGCGACGGAGACCGCCGTGCCGACCACCGTGCCGCCCACGGTCATCATCAGGATCCCGGGCACCACGTAGGCGACGTACGCCGCGCGGTCCGCGCCGCCGCCCATGCCCGCGCTCATCACGTCGCCGAAGACGTAGACGAAGAGCAGCAGCATCATCACGGGGGTGAGGAGCAGGTTGAGGGTGAGGGAGGGGTAGCGGCGGGCGTGGAGGAGGTTCCGCCGGAGCATCGTGGACGAGTCGCGGACGGCGAGGGACAGGGCGCTGCTCATCGGGCGTTCTCCTGCGGCTGGGCGGGGACGGGCGTCGGGGTGTCCGTGGCGGTCAGGGCGAAGAAGACGTCGTCGAGGTCCGGGGTGTGGACGGTGAGTTCGTCCGCCTCGACGCCGGCCGCGTCGAGCCAGTCGAGGATGGCGCGCAGTTCGCGCTGGCTGCCGCCGCTGGCGAGCTGGAGCGTCAGGGCCTCGTCGTCGGGGGTCGCCACCTGGAGGACCTCGGCGGCGCTGCGGTAGGTGGTGGGGTCGGTGAAGCGGAGGCGGACGTGGCCGCCGGGGATCTGGCACTTGAGCTGGTCGGCGGTGCCTTCGGCGACGATGCGGCCGCCGTTGAGGACGGCGATGCGGTCGGCGAGTTCGTCGGCTTCTTCGAGGTACTGGGTGGTGAGGAAGACGGTGACGCCGTCGGCGACGAGGTCGCGGATGATCTGCCACATGGTGTGGCGGGAGCGGGGGTCGAGGCCGGTGGTGGGTTCGTCGAGGAAGATGATCCTGGGGCCGCCGACGAGGGTCATGGCGATGTCGAGGCGGCGTTTCATGCCGCCGGAGTAGGTGGAGGCGGGCTTGCTGGCGGCGTCGACGAGGTCGAAGCGGGCGAGGAGTTCGGCGGCGGTCCTGCGTCCCTCGGTCTTGGTGAGGTGGTGGAGGTCGGCCATGAGGAGCATGTTCTCCTCGCCGGTGATGAGGCCGTCGACGGCGGAGAACTGGCCGGTGACGCCGATGGCGGCGCGGACCTGGTGGGCGTGGGTGGTGAGGTCGTGGCCGGCGACGGTGGCGCGGCCGGAGTCGGCGGAGATCAGGGTGGAGAGGATCTTCACGGCGGTCGTCTTGCCGGCGCCGTTCGGACCGAGCAGGGCGAAGACCGATCCGGCCGGGATGGCGAAGTCGACGCCGTCGAGGACGGTCTTCTCGCCGTACGCCTTGCGGAGGCCGGTGGCGGTGATGGCGGCGGGCACGGGTCGGCCGTCCGCCGCGCTAATCATGGGCATGACAGAAGAAGGCATGGGGCCCTCCGGTCGAAGGGGGTGAAGGGTGAAAGTGCAGGGGGTGGTGCGGGCAGGGGATGAGGGGGCGTCAGGCGCGGGCGCGGCGGACGTCGATGTTGCCCCAGTTGCTGCGGGCGCGGATCCTGACCGTCTCCTCGGACTCCTCCGGGGCGTCGGACGCGGTGAGCGCGTTGCGCACCTGGCCGTGGTTCGAGCTGACGTCGAGCCAGGCGGCGGTGCCCTGTCGGACACCGACCTCGATGGAGCCGTTGGACGTCTCCAGCTGGACCTCGCCGCGCGCGACCTCGGCGACGCGAAGGCTGCCGTTGGTCGCGGTGCCGGTGACGTCCGATCCGGCGCGCATGATCTCGATGGCGCCGTTGGCGCCGTTCACCCGCAGTGCGCCGGTGACGGTGTCGACGATCGTGCTGCCGTGCGAGTTCTTCAGGACGGCGGGACCGGAGATCGTACCGACGCGCAGGCTGCCGCTGCTGGCGGTGAGGTCGGCCGCGCCCTCGATCCGGTCGACGCTGGTCGAGCCGTGCGCGGCGTTCAGCGTCAGCGGGCCGGTGGTGTCGAGCCGGACGTCGCCGGCCGCGATCTTGACGCGGGACTCGCCGAGCCGGCCCTCGCCGATCAGGGAGGCGGCGGCGCTGTTGACGTCGACGGCGGAGCCGGCCGGCAGGTCCACCGTCACGTCCACGATGCCGCCGCGGCCGAGCAGGCTGGGCTTGGGGGTCTTCAGGGTGAGGACCCCGCGGGCGTACGTGACCTCGGTCTGCTCGGCCGCCCGCACGTCCAGGTCCTTCTTCGCGTTGCGCGGCCGGACCTCGACGACGGTGTCGGGGCGGTCGCCCGCGGTGAACTGGAGCGAGCCGGCGTACAGGTAGGCGGTGACGGAGATCGGTGCGGGCGTGTCGAAAGAAGGCATGGCTGTGCCGTCCTCTTGGGTCGTCGGGTCCGTCCCCGCTGGTGGGGGCCGTGAGGGGTGGAAGCGGGCGGGCGGGTGCCGGGCGGTGCCTAGCGGACCCAGCCCGTGATGCTCTGTCCGGTGGCGCGGCTCTTCTCGGGGGTACGGGGGGCGGTGCCGCCGGCGACCGCCGTCGACACGGCCCGTACCAGCCAGGCGTTGACCGACAGGCCCTCGCGGGCGGCGGCCTCCTCGGCGCGGGCCTTGAGGTGGGCGGGCAGGCGCAGGTTGACGCGGGCGGTGCCGCCCTCGTCGCTGTCGGGGGCGGCCGGGGCCGGGACCGGTTCGGCGGCGGGGGCCGGCTGGGCGGGGGCGGCACTGTCGGTGGGCGGCGGTGTCACCACGAAGTCGGGGTCGAGTCCGCGGAGCCGTACGTCGACCGAGCCGGGGGCGAGTTCGCGGGTGATCTCGTCCATGGCGGCGGAGAGCACGTTGAGCATGGTCAGGCGGGTCGCCGACTCCAGGGGGGCGGTGAGCCGCTCGGCCAGTTCGCGCGCTTCGTCGCCGCCGGCTTCGGCGGCCACCGCGAGTTCGCGGCGGAGGCTGTCGACGTACGGGTTGAGGTCCATGACGCCATCATGGCACCACTATGGCGCCATGCGCAACCCTTGGTGGTGCCATGTGGCGCCGCGTGGCGCCAAGTGGAGCCATGGATGGCACCGATCGGTGTCGCGATGGCGCCGCATGGCGCCGCTTGCTGGTGCAGTGGTGTCACGTGGTGCCTGTGTCGGCGCCCCGCGGTGAGTTCGGCGGCGCCCAGGCGGCGTACCGCGACCGCCGCCCCCGGGCCGTCACTCGTCCAGGTCAAACCGGGCGTCCGCGAGTGTCCGGCGCCGACGCGGCGCGTAGAACGCTATGCGGGGCGCCCGGGGCGGTCGTCCCGCCCCGTCCCCCTGCCCGTCGGCGGCACCGCGCCCCGCGCCCGCCGGCCTCAGACCGGAGCTGCACACGATGACCGACACCGGTGACGCGATCACCTGCCCGTTCGACTTCAGCGAGGCGCTGGAGTTCGACCCCTCGCTCACGGCGCTCATGGCCCGCGCGTCCCCGTCCCGCATCCGGCTCCCGTACGGCGAGGCCGACGCCTGGCTGGTCACGGGCTTCGACGGCGTACGGCAGGTGACCACCGACGCCCGGTTCAGCCGGGCGGGCATCGTCCACCGCGACTACCCGCGGCTGACGCCGGAGCCGATCGTCTCGCCCGAGTCCATCAACGTGATCGACCCGCCGCGCAGCAGCCGGCTGCGGCGGCTGGCGTCGCAGGCCTTCGCGCCCCGGCGCGTGGCGGGCATGCGCGGGGCGATCGTGGAGCTCACGGACCGCCTGCTCGACGAGATGGAGGCGGCGGGCAGGCCGGCGGATCTGGTGCGCCACCTCTCGGACCGGCTCCCGCAGGAGACCATCTGCGAACTGCTCGGCATTCCCGGCGGCGACCGGCCCCGGATGCAGGAGTACGCGCACCGGATGCTGGCCACCGACCAGGAGAGCCGCCGGGCCGCCGCCGACGCCAAGGCCGCGCTGCGGGCGTACTTCGGCGACCTGGTCGACGCGCGGCGGCGCGCCCCCGGTGACGACCTGATCAGCGCCCTGGTCGCGGCCAGGGACGGCGAGGACACGTTCGACGACGGCGAGGCGGCGGTCATGGCGCTGACGCTGATGCTCAGCGGGCACGACACGGCCACCTGCCAGATCAGCAACATCGCCTATCTGCTGCTGTCCCGGCCGGAGTTGGCGGACCCGCTCCGGAGCCGTCCGGAGTCCCTGCCCGCCGTCCTGGACGCACTGCTCCGCTTCATCCCGTTCCGCAAGGGCGTCGGCATTCCGCGCGTGGCGCTGGAGGACGTCGAGCTGGACGGGGTGAAGATCCGCGCCGGCGACTTCGTCCACGTGTCGTACCTGACGGCGAACCGGGACCCGGAACGCTTCGAGGCCGCCGACACCGTCGACCCGGACCGCACCCCGCTGCCCCACATGACCTTCGGCTGGGGCAACCACCGCTGCATCGCCGTGCCCCTGGCCATGGCGGAACTGGAGGTGGCCTTCGGGCGGCTGCTGGCGCGGTTCCCCGGACTGCGGCTGGCGGTCCCCGCGGACGAGGTGCGCTGGGACGCGGCGACCATCCGGCGCTTCCCGGTCAGCCTGCCCGTGACCTGGTAGGCGGGCGGCGCGGGGGCCGAGCGGGACGGGGAGCGGCGGTCGCCGCCCCCGTCCCCCGGCTCGCACCGGCCTGGCCCCGAGCCGTCGGCCATACCGTCAACTCCCCTCCCCTGAAGTGTGGTTGACGTCAGGTCTGGACCAATCTACGGTCGGCGGGAGCGCGCGCCCTGCCCCGGAACGCCCCCCCCACGTCCCAAGGAGCACCGCATGCCAGGCTCACGGATCGCCCGCGCCCTCGGCGCGGGCGCGACCGCCCTCGCCGCCCTCCTCGCCACCGTCACCGCCGGCTCCGCCCCCGCCGCCGCCACCCCGGCGGCGAGCGCCACCGCCGACACCTGCGCCCTCAAGCCCCGGCCGGCCGGGAAGGTGCTCCAGGGGTACTGGGAGAACTGGGACGGCGCCGCCAACGGCGTCCACCCGCCGTTCGGCTGGGTCCCGATCGACGACCCCCGGTTCGCCGCCCACGGGTACAACGTCGTCAACGCCGCCTTCCCCGTGATCCGTTCCGACGGCACCGTGCTGTGGGAGGACGGCATGGACAACACCGTCCGCGTCTCCACCCCGGCGGAGATGTGCCGCGCCAAGGCCGCCGGCGCGACCCTCCTCATGTCCATCGGCGGCGCCGCCGCCGGGATCGACCTCAGCTCCCGGGCCGTCGCCGACCGCTTCGTGGAGACGATCGTCCCGATCCTCCAGAAGTACAACTTCGACGGCATCGACATCGACATCGAGACCGGCCTCGTCGGCAGCGGCAGCATCACCACCCTCTCCGCCTCGCAGGCCAACCTGATCCGCATCATCGACGGCGTCCTCGCCCGCATGCCCGCCGGCTTCGGCCTCACCATGGCCCCCGAGACCGCGTACGTCACCGGCGGCAGCGTCGTGTACGGCTCGATCTGGGGCGCGTACCTGCCGGTCATCAAGAAGTACGCGGACAACGGGCGCCTGTGGTGGCTGAACATGCAGTACTACAACGGCAGCATGTACGGCTGCGCGGGTGACTCGTACGCCGCCGGCACCGTCGCCGGGTTCACCGCGCAGACCGACTGCCTCGACCGGGGCCTGGTCGTCCAGGGCACCACGATCCGCGTCCCGTACGACAAGCAGGTCCCCGGCCTGCCGGCCCAGCCCGGCGCCGGCGGCGGCTACATGGCGCCCTCCCTCGTCGCCCAGGCGTGGAACCACTACGGCGGGCGCCTCAAGGGCCTGATGACCTGGTCGGCGAACTGGGACGGGTCGAAGAACTGGACGTTCGGCGACAACGTCAAGCGCCTCCAGGGCCGTTAGCGCCGCCTTCCCGGCGCGCTCCCTCCCGCCGCGCGCCTGCTGCCCGGCCCTCGCGTGTTACCCGTGGGTACGTCATGATGGCGGCATCCGACGACGACCGACCCCGGGGGCTGAGGCAGCGGTGACCATCGAGAAGCGGACCACGGTGCACGTCTTCCGGGACGACTCCCTCGGCGAGCACGACGCCGTCGGTCTCGCCCGGGCGCTCCGGCGGGGCGAGGTGAGCCCCGCCGAGGTCGCCCGGGACGCGGCGGCCCGCGTCGAGGCCGCGGCGGGACTCCACGCGGTGCAGACCCCGCTCGACCTGCCGGCGCTCGGCGGCGGGACCGGCGGGGCCTTCGCGGGCGTACCGACGCTGGTCAAGGACAACACCGACTACGCGGGCCTGCCCACCGGCCACGGCAGCGGCGCCTTCACGCCCCGCCCGGCCCGCCGGCACGCGCCGTTCGTGCGGCAGCTCCTCAGCACCGGCGTCACCGTCCTCGGCAAGACCCGGCTGCCCGAGTTCGGGTTCAGCCCGACCACGGAGTACGAGGCGGCCGAACCGGTCCGCAACCCCTGGCACACCGGGCACTCCGCGGGCGGCTCCTCCGGCGGAGCCGCCGCGCTCGTCGCCGCCGGCGCCGTACCGCTCGCCCACGCCAACGACGGCGGCGGCTCCATCCGCATCCCCGCGGCCTGCTGCGGTCTCGTCGGCCTCAAGCCGACCCGCGGCCGGATGGTGCCCAACGAGCAGAGCCGGCACCTGCCGGTCGACCTGGTCGTCGACGGCGTCGTCACCCGCACCGTCCGCGACTCCGCCGCGTTCCTCGCCGCCGCCGAACGCCACCACCGCAACCCGAAGCTGCCGCCGGTCGGCCTCGTCGAAGGGCCCTCCGACCGCCGGCTGCGGATCGGCTACCTGCTCGACTCGCCCAACGGCGTCCGCTGCGACGACGACACCCGGGCCGCCGTCACCGACACCGTCGCGACGCTGCGGGGCATGGGCCACACCGTCGAACCCGTCACGATGGACCTCGACCCCCGCTTCACCGAGGACTTCCTCACCTACTGGGGCATGCTCTCCTTCCTGCTCGGCGCCACCGGCCGCACGTTCGGCGCCGACTTCGACCGGCGCCGCATGGACGGCCTCAGCCGCGGGCTGCGCGAGGAGTACGTGAAGCGCTGGCGCGACACCCCCGGCGTGGTCCGGCGGCTGCGGCGGACCAAGGTGGCGTACGCGGCGGCCCTGCGCGGCCTCGACCTCGTCCTCACCCCGGTCCTCGCCCGCACCACCCCTCCGCTCGGGCACCTCGCGCCCTCCGTCCCGTATCCCGTCCTGGTCGAGCGGATCCTGGAGTACGTCGCCTTCACCCCGGTCGACAACGTCGTGGGCACCCCGTCCCTCTCCCTGCCCAGCACCCGCACCACCTCCGACGGCCTCCCGGTCGGCGTCCTCCTCTCCGGCCGCCCCGGCAGCGAACGCGTCCTCCTGGAGACCGCGTTCGCCCTGGAAGCCGAGCGGCCCTTCCGGCGCGTCCAGGACGTCCGGCCGTGACGTCGAGCGGGTGACGGCGGGGGCCCGTGGCGGAGGTTCGCCCCGTCGGCCCGCGCCGCGCGCAGCAGAGTGGGCGCATGGATGTCGAGCAGGTGACCGGTGAGCTGTACGGGCTGCGGCCGTCCGAGTTCACGGCGGCCAGGGACGCGTACGTCGCCGAGGCGCGCCGGGCGAAGGACACGGCGGCGGCGAAGGCGATCGCGGCGCTGCGGCGGCCACCGCTCGCCGTCTGGGCGGCGAACCTGCTCGCCCGGGAACGGCCGGACGACGCCGGGCGGTTCCTCGCCCTCGGCGAGGCGCTGCGCGACGCCCACCGGACGCTCGACGGCGAGCGGCTGCGGGAGGCGAGCCGGCAGCAGCACCGGCTGGTCGCCGCGCTCGTCCGCACGGCCGCCGGCCTCGCGGAGCGGTCCGGGCAGCCGCTGAGCGACCCGGTGCTCGGTGACGTCGAGGGGATCCTGCACGCCGTCCTGGCCCTCCCGGACGTGGCCGGACCGTGGGCGGCGGGGCGGCTGACGGAGATGCCGGAGACCGCCGTCGGCTTCCCCGCCGTCCCGCCCGGGACCCTGCCGTCCAGGCCCCCGGCCGCCCCGGCGAAGGCCGCGAAGGACCGGGAGACTAAAGAGCTGAGAGAGACGAAACAGCCGAGAGAGACGAAAGAGGCGAGAGAGGCGGAGGCGGAGGCGAAGGCGGCGGAGGCCCGGGCCGTCCTCGCCCGGCGGGAGCGGGACCGGGACGCCGCCCGGGAGACGGCACGGGCCGCGGCGGCGGCGGCCGAGGAGGCCGCCGACCGGCTGCGCCGCGCCGAGCGGGAGCGGGACGAGGCCGCCGGGGCGGCAGCCGCGGCCGGGGAGGCGGCGGAGCGGGCCGCCACGGACCTCCGGGCCGCCGAGCGCGCGCTGGAGCAGGCGCAGGAGGCGGCCGAGGCGGCCGGGGTCACCAGCCGAAGCGGCGGTCCACGACGGCGGCGAACTCCTCGAAGCTGAGGACGCGGTCGCCGTTCTGGTCGGCGGCGTCGAAGAGGGCGGCGGAGTCGTCGTCGCCCCCGACGCCCCAGAAGGGGATGACGCCCCGGGCCGCCAGGGTGGGCCCCTTCTCCCGCAGGGCCCGGATGACCTCGGTCCGGGTCAGGGTGCCGTCCTGGTCGAGGTCGAGCGCGTCGAAGAGGATGCGGGCCTTGTCGCTCATCGGGTGTCCTTGGGTCGGTCCGGGGCCGGGGTGGTACGGGGGAGGACGCGCCGGACGCCCGACGGGTTGCCCGGGGGCCGGTGCCGGACCGCGTACGGGCGGAGCGGGCCGGACGCCACGGGCCGCGCCGGGCCGGGGCTCGCCCGGGGCGCCGGGGACTGTCTAGGCTCTGCCCATGGCGACCTCCTCCGACCCCGAGCTGCTGGTCCTGCACGCCGTACGGCTGCGGGGCATGACCACCGAGGCGGAGGCCGCGGCCCGCTACGGCCTCGACGCGGACGCCGTCGGCGAGCTGCTGCTCGACCTCCAGGCGTACGGGCGCGTGACCCGCGGCGCCTTCGCCGGCACCTCCGGCTGGAGCCTCACGGACGCGGGCCGGACGGAGGGGGAGCGGCTGCTCGCCGCGGAGCTGGCCCGGTCGGGGCACGGGCCGTTCGTGCGCGAGCGGTACGAGACGTTCCTGGCGTACAACGCGCGCTGCCTCACGGCCTGCACCGACTGGCAGCTGCGGCCCGACGGGAACGGCCGGCTGGCCGTCAACACCCACGCCGACCCGGCCTGGGACGGGCGGATCCTCGACGAGCTGACCGTGCTCGGCGGCGTCATCGACACCCTCGCCGCCGAGCTCGGCTCCCGGCTGGACCGGTTCTCCGGCTACGGCGACCGCTTCACCACGGCGCTGGCGCGGGTCCGGCGGGGCGAGTTCTCGTGGGTGGACCGGCCCCGCGCCGACTCCTGCCACACCGTCTGGATGGAGCTCCACGAGGACCTTCTGGCGACCCTCGGCATCCGCCGGGGCGAGGAGCCCGTGCCGCCGTCCGCCGGCTGAGCGCGCCGGGCGGCGGCGAGGACGAAGGTGACGGTGATGAGCAGGGCCCAGGCGCCGAACTTCGCGACGGAGACGGGCCGCCAGCCGTCGAGCTGGTCGGGGTAGCTCCAGGCGCCGACGTAGGTGGCGGCGTTCTCCGCGATCCAGAGGAAGAAGCCGATGAGGACGAAGGAGAGCGCGAGCGGCATCCGGAGGTCCTGCTCGCCGACGCGGAAGCGGACCCAGGTGCCGGCGGTGGCGATCAGCAGCAGGGCGGCGAGCACCCAGCGGGCGTCCGGCAGCCAGTGGTGGCTGAAGAAGTTGAGGTAGACCGCCGCGGCGAGGACCGCCATGATCCGCGGCCGGTAGCCGGTCAGGCGCAGGTCGAAGAGGCGCCAGGCGCGGCAGACGTAGCTGCCCACGGCCGCGTACAGGAAGCCGCCGTAGAGGGGGACGCCGCCGACCTTGGTCACCGCGTCCTCCGGGTAGCTCCAGGACCCCATGCGGACCTTGACCAGTTCGAAGAGCAGGCCGATGAGGTGGCAGACGGCGATGACGGCGATGTCGCGCCCGCTGTCCCAGCCGAGCCGCCAGGCCAGCACGGTGAGGACGACGCCGTAGCCGAGGAGCAGGTCGTAGCGGGCGACGGGCAGGTCGGGCAGGAGCGTCGAGACGGCGATGCCGCCGATGAGCGCGACGGCGAAGGCGCAGCAGCGCGCCTCCGTGAGCGCGAAGCGCAGCAGCTGGCGGAGGCCGTGGGTGATCCGGTCCATGCGGGAGGGGACGCGCTCGCCCGGGTGTGCGGTTTCCGGACCGCGGCCCGGTCAGGGGTGGTTGTGGTGGTGGGCGCAGCGCGGGGCGGTGAGCAGCCGGCGGACCATGTCGCCGGCGGTGGCGGCGTCGCGGGCCTCGGCGGGGAAGAGGAGCCGGAGGTCGCAGTGGCCCTCGCCGTACTCGCAGCGGAGCGAGACGGCGTGCCGGTCCATGGCGAGCGGGAGGGCGCGGACGACGCCGTGCGGGAGGCGGGAGCCGGCGAGGACGACCAGGTCGGAGACGAGGTCGGGGTGGGCGTCGGCGAGGTGGGTGAGGAGCGCGGCCTCTTCGAGGGCGAGCGGGTCGGGGGCGGCGAGGGCGTACGCGGCGGGGTCGACCTCCACGGTCCCGGCGCCGGTGCGGAGGGTGACGCGGGTCAGGTCGAGGCGGAGCGCGCCGAGGTCGCCGGGGACGGCGGGGGCGAGCCGGCCGGTGAGGGCGACGCGCGCGCGGACCCGGTCGCGGAGGGCGGTCGGGGCGATGTCGGTGAGGTCGACGCGGACGTCGAGCACGCGGAGCGGGGCGTGGTCGAGGTGGTCGGTGAGGGGGGTGTCGGCGGGCGGGTGGAGGGTGATCCGGCCGCGGGCGCCGACGGTGTGGGCGCCGAGGAGGTCGTACGTCTGTCCGTCGAGGGTGAGGGAGAGGGAGATGGCCCGGGCCAGGACGGAGCGGACCTGTTCCGCGGCGGTCTGCTGCGGCAGGACGGGGGAGGGGGCGGCGCTCACGGTGACTCTCCTCGGTCAGGATTTTAGGTAAGGCTAACCTAACCAACCCGGTCCGGGGCTGTCCAGAACTCCTGCGGCGGCGTCCGGCGGCGCCCAACCCGTCGCCGACCGGGGTCTGTTGATCCGACAAGTCCGGTCGATCCCGTGATATTGCCTAAGCAGGGATCGAGGAGTTCGTCCCGTTCTGGTGGGAAAAGGGGTCGTCGATGGCGCAGGACGCACAGGGGCCGGACGGCCGGCGGGGCGGCGGCAGACGGACCGGCGGAAGGAAGCCCGGCGCACGCCGGATCGGCGTCCGGGGCGGCAACCGGTGGGGCGGCCTGCCGGTGACGGCGGACCTGCCCGATCCCGAGGGCGGCCATCCGGCCCGTACCGACCGGGTCGTCTTCGGCGTCACCGCCGTCCTCACCCTCGCCTTCCTGGTCTGGGGCGCGACGGCGACGGACAGCCTGGAGTCGGCCTCCGGCAGCCTGCTCGACGGGCTGATCCGGGACGGCGGCTGGGCGTTCATGCTCGCGGCCTCCGGATTCGTCGTCTTCGCGCTCTGGCTGGCCGTCAGCCGGTACGGGCGCATCACCCTCGGCCAGGAGGACGAGGGCCCGGAGTTCCGCACGGTCTCGTGGATCGCGATGATGTTCAGCGCCGGCATGGGCATCGGCCTGATGTTCTACGGCGTGAGCGAGCCGCTCGCGCACTACGGCACCCCGCCGCCCGGCACCTCCCCGGCCGACTCCGCCGAGCGCATGCAGACGGCGATGGCCACCACACTCTTCCACTGGACGCTCCACCCGTGGGCGATCTACGCCGTCGTCGGCCTCGCCATCGCGTACTCGACCTTCCGCCGCCGGCGCCGGCAGACCATCAGCGCCGTCTTCGTCCCGCTCATGGGCGAGCGCCGGGCGTTCGGCGGACCGGGCCGGGTCATCGACATCCTCGCCATCTTCGCCACCCTCTTCGGGTCCGCCGCCTCGCTGGGGCTCGGCGCGCTCCAGATCGGCAGCGGCGTGGAGGAGCTGGGCTGGCTGGAGAAGACCGGCACCGGGCTGCTCGTCGGCGTCATCGCGGTGCTCACCGTGGCCTTCGTGCTGTCGGCCGTCTCCGGCGTCGAGAAGGGCATCCAGTGGCTCTCCAACACCAACATGGTGCTGGCCCTGCTCCTGGCCGTCTTCGTCCTCGTCGCCGGGCCCACCGTCATCGTCCTCGACCTGCTGCCGACCTCGATCGCCGCCTACCTCGGCGACCTGCCCCAGCTGGCCGGCCGCACCGAGGCCACCAGTGGCGAGAACATCCACGCCTGGCTGGGCAGCTGGACCGTCTTCTACTGGGCGTGGTGGATCTCCTGGACGCCCTTCGTCGGCATGTTCATCGCCCGGATCAGCCGGGGCCGGACGATCCGTCAGTTCATCGGCGGTGTCATCCTGGTGCCGAGCACCGTGAGCCTGGTGTGGTTCGCGATCTTCGGCGGCACGGCGATGCGGCTCGGCGAGCAGGGCGAGCTGACGGGCGAGACCACCCCGGAGGGGCAGCTCTTCGGGCTGCTCCAGGAGTTCCCGGCGGCGGGCGCGATGAGCCTGCTCGTGATGGTCCTCGTCGGCATCTTCTTCGTCTCCGGGGCGGACGCCGCCTCCATCGTCATGGGCACCCTGTCGCAGCGCGGCGCGCTGGAGCCGACCCGACCGGTGGTGATCTTCTGGGGCGTCGTCACCGGCGCCGTCGCCGCCGTCATGCTGCTCGTCGGCGACGGCCAGGGCGACGCGCTCGCGGGCCTGCAGAACCTGACGATCCTGGTCGCCGCCCCGTTCGTCCTCGTCATGACCGGCATGTGCGTGGCGCTCATGCGGGACCTGCGCGAGGATCCGCTGATCGTGCGCGGCCGGGTCGGCAAGGAGATCGTCGAGGTCGCGGTGATCGCCGGACACGAGAAGTACGACGGCGACTTCGAGCTGCGGATCGGCCCCGGTACGGCCGACGGCTCTCCCGGCGGCGCCCCGGGCCGCCCGGGCGCCGCCGACGGCTCCCCGGACGGGCCGCCGGCGCCGGCCGGCACCACGGGCCCGCGCTGACCCCGGGTGCCGGGCGGGCGTCAGGGGCTGACGGAGCGCCAGATGCGGTCCGGGAGGAGCCGGGCGGCCTCTTCGAGGTCGACGTCGCCGAGGGTGAGCCAGCGGCGGGCCATGCCGACGACGGGGCCCAGCACCAGGGACTCGATGACCGGGGTGGGCAGGTCGGCCAGCGTGCCGGCCTTGCGGTGCCCGTCGAGCCACTGCTCGATCGGCGTGAGCCGGGCCTCCTGGTTGTCGCGGATCTCCTGGGCCCGGGCCGCGCCCTCCTGGTCCGCGAAGGGGGAGTGCAGCAGGCGGGCGGCGGCCGGCTGGGTGCGGACGAAGTCGAGGTACGCGTGCACCACCGCCTCGATGCCCGGGCGGGCCTCCCGGTGGGCGAGCAGGGCGCCGCCCACCTCGCCGAGGAGACGGCCGAGCCAGCGCAGGGCGAGGGCGGTGATCACCCCGTGGAGATTGCCGAAGTGGTGGTAGACGCTGCCGGTGCTGACCCCGCTCAGCCGGGTCAGCGCGGAGACGGTGAGGCCGGCCTCGCCGTCGCGCGCGTACAGGTCGAGCGCGGCGTCGAGGACGCGCTCGACGGTGGCTTCGCCGCGCTGCTGCTTCGGGCTCATCGAGCGGGGTGCCCCTTACGTCGTGTGCCATCCCTGGCCGGTTGTTCCGTACCAGGTCAGCATAGGAGGCGCGGACGGCGCCGGATCCCGCAGCGCTGCGGAGCCGGGCCGGACCGGGGGCTCAGGCGAGGGCCAGGAACAGCTTTTCCAGCTCCGCCTCGCTCATCGGCGGCGCGTCGGCGTCGTCCGACAGGCACTGCCGCATCCCGCTCGCCACGATCTTGAACCCGGCCCGGTCCAGCGCCCGGGAGACGGCGGCCAGTTGCGTCACCACGTCCTTGCAGTCGCGGCCCGCCTCGACCATCGCGATCACCCCGGCCAGCTGTCCCTGGGCGCGGCGCAGCCGGTTCAGCACCGGGGCCATCGCCTCGTCGTCGACCTGCACGGCCGTTCTCCCTTCTGCTAGGCCCCCGGTGCCCCAGAATACCCCGTGGGGTATCAAAACGGCTTGTATCGCTCATGTCGGTTTCGGTGTCAGGGGGCGGGGTGCTCACTGCTGGGTGAGGACCAGGACGCCCATGGCCATGACGAACCAGCCGAACGCCGTGCGGAGGGCGCTCTGCGGGACGCGGCCGGCGAGCCGCGCCCCGGTCAGGCTGCCGGCCACGGCCGTTCCCGTGACCATCAGGGTGAGGCCCCAGTCCAGGGAGGCGCCCGCGAGGTGGCCGGCGAGCCCGGCGAACGAGTTCATCGCGATGACCAGGAGCGAGGTGCCCACGGCGGCGGCCATCGGCAGTCCGCCGAAGAGGCCGAGGGCCGGGACGACGAGGAAGCCGCCGCCCGCGCCGACGAAGCCGGTCACCCCGCCCACCGCCGGTCCGACCGCGGCGAGGAGCCGCAGCGGCGGGTCGCCGTCCCGCACCCGCGCCGGCCGGGCGCCGCGCGCGGGCCGCAGCATGGCGGCGGCCGTGACGAGCATCATCACCGCGAACGCCACCAGGAGGACGGTGTCCGGGACGTACGCGGCGGCCCGGCCCCCGCCGTACGCGCCCGCCATGCTGAGGGCGCCGACGAGCAGCCCGGTCCGCCAGCGCACGCGTCCGGCCCGGGCGTGCGCGGCGAGGGCCGCCAGGCTGGTGACGCCGACGACGAAGAGCGAGGTGGCGATGGCCTCCTTGGCGTCCTGGCCGGCGAGGTGGACCAGGATCGGGACGGTGAGGAGCGAGCCGCCGCCCCCGAGGACGCCGAGGCTGAGGCCGACGAGCAGGGAGGCGGCGACGACCAGTACGGTCACCGGGCGCTCCGGAGCTGCGCGAGCACGGTGTCCAGGCCGGTGCGCGGGCCGCGGTTGTACGGCAGCCGGGACAGCAGGACGCCGAGGGCGCAGGTGTTGCTGAGGGCGGCGTAGGTGAGGCCGGCGCCGACGGCGGTGCCGACGAGGTGGACCCCTGGCACGACGAGCCCGGCGAGGCCGGTCACCAGGACGACGGACCCGGCGACGAGCCGGACCTGGCGCTCCATCTCCCACCGCTCGGGGCCGCGCTCGACGGGCGCCCCGGCCGCCTCCCAGGCCGTGATGCCGCCGTCCAGGACCCGGGGCTCCGTCAGGCCGGCCTCGGCGAGGGCCCGTTCGGCCTCGCGCGCCCGCTGCCCGGAGCGGCACACCAGGACGACGTCCCCGCTGAGGTGGTCGCGCAGCTCGGCGCGGTGCGCGCGGAGGGTGGCCAGCGGCACGTTGACGGAGCCGGCGATGTGGGCGGTGCGGAACTCGCCGGGCGTGCGGACGTCGACGAGGCGCGGCGCGCGGCCCTCCTGGACGAGGCGGTGCAGGACGGCGGGGGAGAGGGGGGTGGCGGTGGTCACGGTGGCTCCGTTCGTCGGGGGGAGAGAGAAGAGGGGCGGAGGTGGGCGGTCAGGCGGCGTCGCGGGGCGCGGTCAGCGCCCAGGCCGCGTAGCCGCCGAGGATGTCGGAGACGTCCTGGAAGCCGCGCCGGCGCAGCAGGCTGGCGGCGATGGAGGAGCGGTGGCCGCCGGCGCAGTGCAGCACGAGGGGCCGGTCGGCGGGGAGTTCGGCGGTGCGGTGGGGGAGTTCGGCGAGCGGCAGGTGGACGGCCGCGTCGATGAAGCCCTCGGCCTCCCGCTCGCCCTCGGTCCGGACGTCCACGACGAGCGGCGGGCGCGGGCCGGCGAGGGCGGTCCGCAGCCGGGCCGCGGTGATCCGGCTCGCCGGGGCGACCTCGGCGGCCAGTGCCACCAGGGCCGTCCCGGGGTCGGGGAGGTAGCCCTCGGCGCGGTCGAAGCCGACGCGGGCGAGGCGGGTGACGACCTCCTCCTCGCGCCCTTCCGGGGCGAGGACGAGGAGCCGGTCGGCGGGGTCGAGGACGGTGCCGGCCTGCTCGGCGAAGCGGCCGTCGGCGGGGACGTTGACCGCGCCGCGCAGGTGCCCGGCGGCGAACTCCTGCGGGTCGCGGGCGTCGACCACGACCGCCCCGGCCGCCCGCAGCGCGGTGAACGCGGCGAGGTCGAGCGGGCGGGCGGCGGTCCCGGCGTCGTACCGGCGGCGGTCGCGCCGGTTGAGCGCGGCGTCGTAGGCGAAGTAGCCGGGGGCGGCGGACTGGCCGGCGGTGACCAGGGCCACGAAGTCCTCGCGGCTCATGGGCGCGCAGGCGTAGTTGGTGGCGCGCTGGTCCCCGATCGTGGAGGACTTCTCCGCCGACAGGTGCTTGCCGCAGGCCGAGCCGGCGCCGTGGGCGGGGAAGACGCGGACCGCGTCGGGCAGTCCCATCAGCTTGTTCTGGACGCTGTCGTGGAGCATGCCGCCCAGCTCCTCGGCGCTGACGCCGACCGAGGCGAGCAGGTCGGGCCGGCCGACGTCGCCGATGAAGAGGGCGTCGCCGGTGAGGACCCCGTACGCCACCTCGTCGTCGGCGTGCTCGTACACGAGGACGCTGATCGACTCCGGGGTGTGCCCGGGGGTCTCCATGATCTCCAGGACGACGTCGCCGAGCGGGATCCGCTCGCCCTCGGCGAGCGGGCGGATCGGGTACTCGGTCTCGGCGCGCCGGCCGTAGCCGATCCAGGCGCCGGTGCGGTCGGCCAGCTCCAGGTGGCCGGCGACGAAGTCGGCGTGGAAGTGGGTGTTGATGACGCCGGTGACGGTGAGCCCGCGGGCCTCGGCGTCGGCGAGGTACTCGGACACGTCGCGGCGCGGGTCGACCACCACGGCCTGGCCCGTTCCCTCGTCGGCGATCAGGTACGAGGCGTGCGACAGGCAGTCGAGGTAGTACTGGGCGAAGATCACGGCGGAACCTCCGGGAGACGCTGACGAAATACCCCCCTGGGTATCGATGCCGTCGACCGTACGGGGCTGCGCCGCGTCGCGTCAAATACCCCCCTGGGTATCAAGAGTCACCGGGGTCGCCGTCACGTGGTCATACGGGTGGGGGTATTCTGACCTGCGGCGCGCAGCGAAAAGGGGCACCGCCACCCCCTCCGGCGATGCCCCTTCCCGTGCGCGTCGCGTCGCGTCCCCCGATGTCGGGTCAGGGCTCGTGGGCGTGCGAGGTCACCGCGAACGTCTGGGCCAGCAGCACCTGCCCGGCCCGCCGCTGGAGCCGGTCCGCCAGCGCGCGCAGCCGCGCCCCCTCGGAGGCGGGGATCGACAGCGCCACCGCCGCCGTCTCCGCGCCGACGGTGATCGGCACCGCCGCGCACGCCGTCCCGAGCGCGTACTCCTGGTGCTCCAGGACCGGGAGCCGCCGCGGCAGCGCGGACAGCCGCCGCTCGAAGTCGCGCCGGACCCGCACCGTGTAGGGGGTGAGCGCGGAGACCGGGTGGCGGCTCAGGTGGTCGCCGCGCTGCTCCGGCTCCAGCTGGAGGAGCAGGCTCTGGCCGGCGGCGTGGGCGTGCGCGGTCGCCCGGAAGTCGGCCCACTCCTCGACCGGGGGCCGCGCCGGGTTGCCGGAGACCGCTCCGAGCTCGACCTCCCCGTCCCGGTACTGGACGAAGTAGACGGCCGCGTCCAGGTCCAGGCTGAGGGCGTCCACCCAGGCCTGGACCCCGAGCGCCGGCTGGTGCGCCGGGGCGCCCGGGCCCCGGCGGAGTGGCGCGACGAGCGTGTAGACACCGTTGTCGTGGCGGACCAGGCCCTCGTGGACCAGCGTCCGCAGCAGGTGGTACGCCGTCGGCAGCGGCAGCACCGCCTCGCGGGCCAGCTGCTTGGCGTTGCCCGCGCCGCCGCGCCGCTCCAGTTCGTCGAGCAGCCGTACGGCCCGGCGTACCGACTGGATCAGGGTCGGTGCCGTGCCGCCTTCCCCCTCGCGTTCGCGCATGCGTGTCCTTTCCCGCGCGCGGAGCACTGTGCTCCGGGTCCATGATCGGACAGTGAACCCCGCATCACATACCGTCAGGTAACCGGGGTGTCGGAACCGGCCGCGCCCCCTCCACGTGGTGCACTGCGGAAACGATCACTTCCGAAAGGACGTTCGTGAACACCCAGCACTCCGGCGCCTCCCGCCGGACCGCCCTCGCCCTCGGAGCGGGCACGGCCCTCACCGCCGCCCTCGGACTCGTCGGCGCCGGCTCCGCCCACGCCGCCGCGCCCCGCCGCACGGAGGAGCCCGTCGTGGCCCGCCTCCGCGCCCTGGAGGAGCAGTACGGCGCCCGCCTCGGCGTCCACGCCCACGACGTGCGCAGCGGACGCACCCTCGCCCACCGCGACCGCGAGCGCTTCCCGATGTGCTCGGTCTTCAAGCCCCTCGCCGCCGCCGCCGTCCTCCGTGACCTCGACCACGACGGCACCTTCCTGGCCCGCCGCCTCACCTACACGGCCGACGACGTCCAGCGCTCCGGCTACTCGCCGGTGACCGAGCACCCCGACAACATCGCGGCCGGTCTGACGGTTTCCCAGCTCTGCGACGCCACCATCCGGTTCAGCGACAACACCGCCGCCAACCTCCTCCTGCGCGAGCTCGGCGGTCCCACGGCCATCACCCGCTTCGCCCGCTCGATCGGCGACCCCGTCACCCGGCTCGACCGCTGGGAGCCGGAGCTGAACTCCGCCGAGCCCTGGCGGATCACCGACACGACCTCCCCGCGCGCGATCGCCAGGACCTACGGCCGGCTGGTCCTCGGCCGGGTCCTGGAACCGGCCGACCGCGCCCTCCTCACCGACTGGCTGCTCCGCAACACGACCAGCGTCACCCGCTTCCGCAAGGGCCTGCCGGCCGACTGGACCGTCGCCGACAAGACCGGCGGCGGGAAGTACGGCGGCAACAACGACGTCGGCGTCGTCTGGCCGCCGGACGGCGGCCCGATCCTGCTGTCCGTCCTCACCACCCGGTTCGAGCGGGAGGCCACGGGCGTGGACGAGCTGGTGGCCGCCGCCGCGGCGATCGTGGCGGACGAACTCCGCTAGCGGGACGCCGGATCAGACCTCGGTGGCCATGTCGTACGTGATCCACATCGTGCGCGTGGCCACCTGGTCGTACTTGGAGCGGGCACGGTGGTTGTCGTCGGCCGTGATCCAGCGGACGACGCTCCAGCCGCGCTCCGCGCCGATCCCGCGCAGCGCGGCGAGCAGCTGGTCGGCCGCGCCGGTGCCGCGGCTCGCCGGGTCGACGAACAGGTCGTCGAGCCAGCCGCCGACGCTGGCGGACAGCGGGCGGGCGAAGGGCCGGAAGTGCGCGAGCCCCACGAGCCGCCCGCCGGCGTCCTCGGCCACCAGGCCCTCCACCTCGTGCGCCGGGTCGTGGATCCAGGACCAGACGCGCCGCGCGGCCTCCTCGGTCTGCTCGACCCGGTAGAAGTCGGCGTACCCCCGGTACAGGGCGCGCCACTGGTCGAAGTCCTCCTCCCGGACCGGACGGACCCGGACGGCGGCGGTGCCGTTGTTGGTGTCGATGTCGGTGACGGACATGAACGCTCACTCTCCTCACGCACCGCGCCCTGCGGTGCGCGACCAGTGGATCACGGCGCCGGTTCAGGGCTTCAGGGAGGAGGGGTCGGGTTCGATCAGCGGCAGGTGCTCGCGGAGCGCCTTCGCCCACGATCCGTCGGAGACCATCGCCGCGATCGCCGACTGCACGCGGCCCCGCAGCGGGCTGCCCTCCGGCAGGCCGATGCCGTACCGCTCCTCGCTCAGGGCGAACCCCGCGAGCCGGAAACTCCCCTGGTACGCCGCCCGGGCCGCGTAGCCCGCGAGCAGGGCGTCGTCGGTGTACACCGCGTCGAACTGCCCGCTCGCCACGCCGGCGACGCACTGCTCGTACGAGTCGGAGCCCGTGAGCACCGCGTCGGGGGCCACCTGGCGCACGGCGAAGTAGGAAGTGGAGCCGGTGACCGCGCACACCGTGCGCGACGCGAGGTCGCCGGGCCTCCGCACGGCGGTGTCCCCGCTCCTCACCAGGGCGTCCTGATGGGCCACCAGATAGGGCCCGGCGAAGTCGACCAGCTCCTCCCGCCGGTCGTTGACCGTGTACGTCGCCACCACCATGTCCACGGTGCCGTTGCCGAGCAGCGTCTCGCGCTCGGCGCTGGAGACCTCCTTCCAGACGATGTCGGCGGGGTCGTGCTTCAGTGCGCGGGCCACGTAGGTCGCGACGGCGATCTCGAAACCGGTGTACGTGCCGTCCGGGCGCCGGACGCTGAGCCCGGGCTGGTCGGCCTTCACGCCGATGACGAACTTCGGACCGCCGCCGCCGCTTCCGGAGTCCGAGGCCGAGGGCGAGGGCGAGGACGAGGCGGAGGCCGGGGGAGGGGTGGAGGAGGCGGACGGGCCGGCGGCGCCCCGCGCCCCCTGGCCGGGCTCGTCCTCCGGCCAGAGCGCCCAGGTGACCCCGCCGCCGGCCAGCGCGAGCGCGACGCCCGCCGCGAGGAGCACCGTCGTCCTGCGCGGCCTGCCGGGACGGGCGGGGGCGCCGGACGGAGCGGGCGGACCGGACGGAGGGGGCGGGTCCGCCGGGCCGGGTGGACCGGAGGTGCCCGTGGTGCCGGGCCCCTCGGGCGGGACAGGCGGGTTCGCCGGGACGGGCGGGGGCGGTGGGGCGATGCGGTACGAGGTCGGTGCCGGCTCCCGGGCCGGGACGGCGTCCCGCGGGCCGGTGTCCGGCGCGCCGGCCGCCTCCGCCAGCAGCCGGTCCAGCTCCGCCGCGTCGGGGCGGGCGGCCGGGTCCCGCACCAGGACGGCCATCAGCGCGGGACCCAGCCGGCCCGCGCGGTGCGGCGGCGGGACGTCCTCCGCGAGGACCGCCGCGAGCGTGGCCAGCGTGTGGGCGCGCCGGAACGGGTTGTGGCCCTCCACCGCCACGTACAGCGTCATCGCCAGCGACCACAGGTCGGCGGCGGGCCCGCCGTCCTCGCCGCGCACCCGCTCCGGCGCCATGTAGTCAGGGGTGCCGATGACCGAACCGGTGGGCGTCAGCGCGGTCGACCCGTGCAGGGACGCGATGCCGAAGTCCGTCAGGACGGGGGTGCCGTCGGGGCGGAGCAGGACGTTCGGCGGCTTCACGTCGCGGTGCTGGACGCCCGCCGCGTGGGCCGCCCGCAGTCCGGCGAGCAGGCCCCGCCCGAGGACGGCGGCCTCGGCCGGGCCGAGCGGACCCCGGTCGAGCCGTTCCTGGAGGGAGCCGCCGGGGACCAGCTCCATCACGATCCAGGGGTACGGGGCGTCGGGGCCGGCCGCCTCGACGACGTGGTGGATCGTCACGACGTTGGGGTGGGCGAGCCGGGCGAGCGCCCGGGCCTCGCGCAGCACCCGGGAGGCCAGTGCGGCGGCCGCCGCCGGGTCGTGCTCGGCGAGGCCGGGGTCGGAGGGCCGGACCTCCTTGACCGCGACCTCGCGGTGCAGCACCCGGTCCCGGGCCCGCCACACGAGCCCCATCCCGCCGCCGCCGAGCCGGTCCAGCAGTTCGAACCGTCCGTCCACCACCCGCGCCACGCGCCGCCCCCCGTCCAGCCGTCCCGCCCGTCCCCCTCCCGGGTCGCGGGCCCCGCGCCGCACTCTGCCACAACCCGGCCCGGTGGCGCGGCCGTTGACCGGCACCCCAGGGACGGCCCGCGCCCGGACGGGGCGCGCGGGGGCGCGGAGGGAGTGCGGCGACCGCGGCCGGGGCACGCTCCCGGTGCCGGCGGGAGGAGGCCCCGCCCCGCCCGGCCCGGCACGCACCCGTCGCAGTACCGAGGAACCGAGGTGAGGAACCGCGTTGGCGACCGACCGTCACGGCACCACCCTGCACGCCTGCACGCCCGAGGGGGCCGCGCACCTGGACCGGGCCGTGGAGGCCCTGCTCTTCTTCCGGCCCGAGGTCTCCGGGGCCGTCGAGGACGCGCTCGCGGCCAGTCCCGCATCGCCCGACGCCCAGGCGTTCGCCGTCTATCTGGGGGTGCTGGGCACCGAACACACCGCCGCCGCGGCGGCCCGCACACGCTTCGGGCGGTATCTCGCCGACCGCGACACGAGCGCCCTGCCCGCACGCGAACGGCTCCATCTGGCCGCCGCCGGGGCCTGCCTCGCGGGGGACCTGCACGGGGCCGGCGACCTGCTGGAGGAGCTGTCGCTGGCGTACCCGAGGGACGTGCTCGCACTGTTCGCCGGGCACCAGCTGGACTTCCTCACCGGGGACGCGGTCCGGCTGCGGGACCGGATCGGCGGCGCCCTGTCCGCGTGGGGGAGGGCGGACCCCGCCTGGGGGCCGCTGCACGGCATGTACGCGTTCGGCCTGGAGGAGTGCGGGCACTACCGGCGCGCGGAGGAGGTGGGACTGGCGGCGGTCGAGCGGCATCCGGCGGACGTGTGGGCCGTGCACGCCGTCACCCACACGTACGAGATGCAGGGCCGGGTCGCCGAGGGGGTGGCCTTCCTCGACGCGCGGACGGACGACTGGACCCGCGGCAACTACCTGACCGTGCACAACTGGTGGCACTACGCCCTGTTCTGCCTGGAGGCGGGCGCCGAGGAGACCGCGCTGCGCGTCTACGACGCCGCCGTCCACCCTCCGGAGTCGGCCGGTCTCGCGATGGAACTCCTCGACGCCGCCGCGCTGTTGTGGCGGCTGCGGCTGGCCGGGCGGGAGGAGCCGGAGCGCTGGGCGCGGCTCGCCGACGCGTGGGCGGGGCGGGCCGACCCGCCGTTCTACGCCTTCAACGACGCCCACGCGGTGATGGCCTACGTGGGGGCGGACCGGATCGCGGAGGCGGAGGCGCTGGTGGCCGACCGCCGGCGCTGGCTGGCCGAGGGCGGCGCGGAGCGGCGGACGGTCGCCAACCACGCGATGACGGCCGAGGTCGGCCTGCCCGTCTGCGAGGCGCTGGTGGCGCACGGGAAGGGCGACCACGCGGCCGTGGTGGAGCTGTTGTGGCCGGTACGGCGCCGGATCCAGGTCTTCGGGGGCAGTCACGCCCAGCGGGACGCCGTGCAGCGGACGCTGCTGGAATCGGCGCTCGCCGCCGGCGACCACGACCGGGCGCGGCTGCTGCTGAGCGAGCGGGACGGGCTGCGCCCGGACAGTCCGTACACCTTGCTGGGGCGGGCCCGGCTGGCCGACGCGCTCGGCGACGCGGCGCTCGCGGCGGTGGCGCGGGAGCGGGCGGCGGGTGCGGTGAAGGGGTTGCGACCGGCGGCGCCCGGGCTCGGAACCGTACCGAACGCACGCCGCTGAGCGGCCCATTCGGTCCCGGATGAGGGGCCTGGCGTCCGCCTCCCCGCGTTCCCTCGCGGAGGCGGACGCCAGGCCGGCGCAACTGACCCGTGCACAAGGGTTGTCAGTGCAATTTCACATTACTATGTTACACCTCGCGCGGTGGTCGTCTGTCCGTCACCTCCCGTTCAGGCTCCGCCGATCGGCCGCACCAACCCCCCTCATCCCCACCCTCATCCAGGAGACCTCGTGTCCCAGCACAGAGTCGTGCGCTCCTCCCTCCTCGCCACCGCGATCGCGGTGACCCTGGTGGCCTCCGCCGGCCAGGCCGCGACCCAGGCCGCCGAGGCGCCCGCGCCGCGCGCCGCCGGCGCGGCCCTGCCCGGCGCCTTCGCGCCCGCCGCCGAGCCGCACCCCTTCGACGAGGTGGAACGATTCGCCAACGCACGGTCGGCCAAGCCCGCCCCGGCCCCCGCCCCCGGCGGCACCGGCGACACCCGGGCCCGCGTCCCCGGCCAGGCCGAGAAGAGCGCCAAGGGCACGGCCGAGCAGCAGGCCGCCCCCGCAGCCACCACCCTCGTGGCAGGGGTCCCGTGCACCCTGGACGGGGTCGCCGGGCTCTCCCCGACCGCGTTCGCCGACTTCCTCGCGGACCCCGCCGTCACCGCCGACGGCTGTCTGAACGGCCTGATCTGGACCTGGGACGCGCGCCTCGCGCGGGTGATGTCCGACGCCCACGTGCAGGCCGTCGCCCAGCGCATATCCGCCCTGGCCGCCACCCACGACGGCCGCAACTCCTCCCACCTGGAGGAGATGTTCACCTACCTCCACGCGGTCGCCTACCACGACTTCTCGCGCCCCGAGATCGACATCACCGACGCCCCGACCGTCGACGCCGTCCGCCGCGCCATCGCCGCCTTCGGCTCCGCCGCCCGCACCTTCGACGTCACCGCGTCCAATGCCCGCACCCTCCGCGAGGCACTGTACGCCGGCAGCGCCCCCGGCCTGCGCCAGCACCAGCTCGGCCTCATCACCAAGGTGCTCGCCACCATGGACCCGGCACACCCCGCCACCCACCGGGACCCGACCTGGGCCGGCGCCGCGCTCGCCGCGCTCTCCGTCAACTACCTGGGCATCCACTCCGGCAACCAGGACGCCGCCTTCCACGCGGCCGTCGCCGCCGACCCGGCCTACCGCGCCGTCTTCAAGGCGTTCGCGGGCCACACCCACCTCAAGGGCACCGCCAACGCGTGGGTCGTCCGCGACGCGCTGAGCGAGTACGGCCGCTTCGGCGAGGTCGCCGGCCTGCGCGGCGGCATCGTCGCCGACCTCGGCGCGCTGATCGGCCCCGTCGAGTCCGCCTGGGGCTCCGGCAGCCAGCCCTGGGCCAAGATCGTCTCCTGGCTGAACTTCTACGACGCCTGCGCCCCGTACCGCGTCTGCAAGGCCGACATCGAGGCCCGGATCTTCCCGTACACCTACACCTACGACACCGGCACCGGCGCCGCCCTCAAGGTCCGCACCGGCCTCGACCGCGCCACCGTCGACCAGCTCTACTACGCGAGCAAGCAGGTGAAGGCGCAGTTCCACCGCGTGGTCGGCAGCGAGCAGCCGCTGGCCGGCGACCCCAACACCACCCTGAACATCGTCCTGTACGGCTCGCGGGCCGACTACGAGAACTACCACCCGATCCTCACCGGGTACGACACCGACAACGGCGGCATCTACATCGAGAACGGCGCCACCTTCTACACGTACCAGCGCCGCGTCCCGCAGGACTCCTCCCTCACCCTGGAGGAGCTGTTCCGCCACGAGTACACCCACTACCTCAACGGCCGCTTCGCCGTCCCCGGCTTCTTCGGCCAGGGCCCCTGGTACCAGGGCGACCGCACCACCTTCATGGACGAGGGCACCGCCGAGTTCTTCGACGGCGCCACCCGCGACGACGGCATCGCCGTCCGCAAGTCGCTGGTCCGCGGCATCATCGACGACACCGCCGGCGGCGGCCCGCGCATGACCGTCCGGCAGATCCTGCACGCCACCTACGACGGCGACGGCTTCCGTTTCTACGACTACGCGGGCACCTTCTTCACGTTCCTGTGGACCGAACGCCCCTCGCTGATCCGCGAGATGTACACCCGGCTGCGCGCCGACGACGTCGCCGGCTACGACGCCTGGCGGGAGCGGCTGAGCTCCGACGCGGCGCTCCAGCAGGCGTACGACCGCTTCCTGGACGCGCAGATCGCCCAGGTCGACCGGCTCTTCGTGCCGAACACCACCTTCACGCCGAACGCGCAGCTCACCGCCTCGACCGTCGCCGCCGTGCGGACGGCCTTCGCGAACGCCACGTACAACACCCCGGCCTGCGGCGAGAACGGCGAGCCCGGCAAGCGGCGCTTCGTCTGCACCGGCCGGATCACCGCCAACCTGACGGACGCGGCCAGTGACGACCGCACCTTCAAGGACATGTCCGAGACGGTCGACTACTTCCTCCTCGACCGCGCGGGCGTGGCGCTGAACAACCTGGCCGACATGAACTGCAGCTTCGGCCCGGTCGAGATCTGGCCCAACAAGGTCGCCGGCACCTCGGACTTCCGCTGCGAAGGCCCGCTGCGCAGCTGACCGCACCGTCCCCGCGCCCAGGGGGCCGCACCCCCTGGGCACCCCTAGAAGAATGTGACATCTTACTGTCGTGCCCAGGAGACACTCCCCGGACGTCGTGGTCATCGGCGCGGGCGTCGTCGGTGCCGCGTGCGCCTATTACGCGGCCTGCTCGGGACTTACCGTCGCCGTGGTCGACCGCGGTCCCGTCGCGGGCGGCACCACCGGCGCCGGGGAAGGCAACCTGCTCGTCTCCGACAAGGAGGCGGGCCCCGAGCTCGACCTCGCGCTGCTGTCCACGAGACTCTGGCGCGCACTCTCCGCGACACTCCCGCCGGAGACCGAGTACGAGCCCAAGGGCGGGCTCGTCGTGGCGCCCGACGAGCCCGCCCTCACGGCCCTCCGCACCTTCGCGGAGGGCCAGCGGGCGGCCGGCGTCGACGCCGCCGAGATCCCCGCCGACCGGCTCGCCGACCTCGAACCCCATCTCGCCCCCGGCCTCGCCGGCGGCTTCCACTACCCGCAGGACGCCCAGGTCCAGCCCGCGCAGGCCGCCGCCCGGCTGCTCGCCGCCTCCGGCGCCGCGCTCCACCTCGGCGAGGAGGTCACCGCGATCCTCCGCGACCCGTCCGGCGCCGTCCGCGGGGTGCGCACCGCCCGCCGCGAACTCCTCGCCCCCGCCGTCGTCAACGCCGCCGGCACCTGGGGCGGCGAGGTCGCCCGGCTCGCCGGCGCCCACCTGCCCGTGCTGCCCCGCCGCGGCTTCGTCCTCGTCACCGAACCCCTGCCGAGGGTCGTCCGCCACAAGGTGTACGCCGCCGACTACATCGCGGACGTCGCCAGCGGCTCCGCCGCCCTCCAGTCCTCCGCCGTCGTCGAGGGCACCCCCGGCGGGCCCGTCCTCATCGGCGCCACCCGGGAACGCGTCGGCTTCGACCGCACGCTCTCCACCGAGGCGCTGCGCCGGCTCGCCGCCCAGGCCGCCGCGCTCTTCCCGGTCCTCGCCGGCGTGCAGGTGCTCCGCGCGTACCACGGCTTCCGCCCGTACCTCCCGGACCACCTCCCGGCGATCGGCGCCGACCCGCGCGTCCCCGGCCTCCACCACGCCTGCGGCCACGAGGGGGCGGGCATCGGCCTCGCCCCCGCCACCGGCGTCCTCGTCGCCGCCGCCCTCACCGGCGCCGCGCCGCCGCTCGACCCCCGGCCGTTCCGCCCCGACCGCGCCTCCGGGCCCGTGGACACCCCTCTCCAGGAGCAGAGTTGAGCCACCGCACCCCGCGCGCCCTCGTCGGCGGCGCGCCGCAGGAGACCTTCACCTTCCGCTTCGACGGGCGGGAGATCCCGGCCGCCGCCGGCCAGACGGTCGCCGCCGCCCTCTGGGGCGCGGGGATCCTCGCCTGGCGCACCACCCGGCACGGCGGCGAACCGCGCGGCGCCTTCTGCGGGATCGGCCAGTGCTTCGACTGCCTCGTCACCGTCGACGGCACCCCGAACCGCCGCGCCTGCCTCGTCCCCGCCCGCCCCGGCGGCCTCGTCACCAGCCAGGAGGGAACCGGCCATGACGACCTCGCCGTCTGACCCCGCCGCCCGCACCGACCTCGCCGTCGTCGGCGCCGGGCCCGCCGGGCTCGCCGCCGCCGTCACCGCCGCCGCGCTCGGCCTCACCGTCACCCTGCTCGACGCGGGCACCCGCCCCGGCGGCCAGTACTACCGCCACCCCGACCCGGCCCTCGGCGCCACCCGCCCGCAGGCCCTGCACCACGACTGGGACGCCTTCGCCCGCCGCGAGGCCGAGCTCCGCGCGTACGAACGAGCGGGCCGCGTACGTCATCTGGCCTGTCATCAGGTGTGGAGCGTCACCGGCTCCGGCACCGACTGGACCGTCCACTCCCGCACCGACGAGACCGCCGCGGCGCCCGTCCGCGCCCGGGCAGTGCTCCTCGCCACCGGGGCGTACGAACGCCAGCTCCCGTTCCCCGGCTGGACCTTGCCCGGCGTCGTCGGCGCCGGAGGAGCCCAGGCCATGCTCAAGAGCGGCCTCGTCCTCCCGGGGCGCAGGGTCGTGGTCGCCGGCAGCGGGCCGCTGCTGCTGGCCGTCGCCGCCTCGCTCGCCGCAGCCGGCGCCCGCGTTCCCGCCGTCGTCGAGGCCGCCGGGTACGCGCCGTACGCCCGCCACACCGGCGCCCTGCTGCGCAACCCGGCCAAGCTCGCCGAAGGCGCCCGCCACGGCGGCGCGCTGCTCCGCCACCACGTCCGCCCGCTGCTGCGGCACGCCGTCGTCGAGGCGCACGGCACCGACCGGGTCGAGGCGGTGACCGTCGCCCGGCTCGACCGCGACTGGCGGCCCGTCCCCGGCACCGCCCGGCGCATCCCCTGCGACGCGCTCGCCGTCGGCCACGGCCTGGTCCCCGAGCTCTCCCTCGCCACCGCCCTCGGCTGCTCCACCCGCACCGCCGCCGACGGCACCGTCGCCCTCGCCCTCACCCCCGGCCTGCGCACCTCGGTGCCGGGCGTGTGGGCGGCGGGCGAGACCGGCGGCGTCGGCGGCGCTCAACTGGCCCTCACCGAGGGCGAGATCGCGGCCCACTCGATCGCGCGGCGGCCCGCGCCGCCCGCCCTCGCGCGGCGCCGCGCGAGGCTCCGGGCCTTCGCCGACGCCATGGGCGCCGTGCACCGGCCCGGAGCGGGCTGGACCGGCTGGCTCCGCGAGGAGACCGCCGTCTGCCGCTGCGAGGAGGTGCCCGCCGGGCGCGTCCGCGAGGCGGTGGAGGAGCTGGGCGCCACCGACGCGCGCACGGTCAAGCTGCTGACGCGGGCCGGGATGGGCTGGTGCCAGGGCCGGATGTGCGGCCCGGCCGTGGCCGCGCTGGCCGGCGGCGCGCCCGCGCCCGACCGGCGCCCGCTGGCCTGCCCCGTCCGCCTGGGCGACCTCGCCGAACTCCCCGCCGAATAGACCCTTTTCGCGCCGCCGCGCCCTTGTGGCCGCCGTACGCCGCTCAATAAAATGTCACACACTACAAAGGAGTACGTCACGATGCCCGACACCCGCACCCGCCCCTGGCACGGCATCATGGTCGCCACCGCCCTGCCGCTCCGCGCCGACCTCTCCGTCGACCTCGACGCCTACGCCGCACACGTCCGGTGGCTCCTCGCCCACGGCTGCGACGGCGTCGTCCCCAACGGCTCGCTCGGCGAGTACCAGACCCTCACCGACGCCGAACGCGCCGCGGTCGTCCGCACCGCCGTCGAGGCCGCCGGCGACGGCTCCCGCGTCATGCCCGGCGTCTCCGCCTACGGCTCCGCCGAGTCCCGCCGCTGGGCCGAGCAGGCCGCCGAGGCCGGCGCCGGCTCCGTCCTCCTCCTGCCGCCCAACGCCTACCGGGCCGACGAGGACGCCGTCCGCGCCCACTACGCCGAGGTCGCGCGGGCCGGGCTGCCGGTCGTCGCCTACAACAACCCCGTCGACACCAAGGTCGACCTCACCCCGGCCCTCCTCGCCCGCCTCCACGCCGACGGGAACATCGTCGCCGTCAAGGAGTTCAGCGGCGACGTCCGCCGCGCCTACGAGATCGCCGAACTCGCCCCCGGACTCGACCTCCTGGTCGGCGCCGACGACGTCCTCCTGGAACTCGCCCTCGCCGGCGCCGTCGGCTGGATCGCCGGCTACCCCAACGCCCTGCCCGAGTCCGCCGCCACCCTCTACCGCGCCGCCGTCGCCGGCGACCTCGCCACCGCGCTGCCGCTCTACAAGGCCCTGCATCCCCTCTACCGCTGGGACTCCAGGACCGAGTTCGTCCAGGCCATCAAGCTCTCCATGGACCTCGCCGGCCGCCCCGGCGGCCCCACCCGCCCGCCGCGCCTGCCGCTCACCGGCGCCGCCGCGACCGCCGTCCGCGCCGCCACCGAGAAGGTCCTCGCCGAAGGACTCCGCTGACCAGGGGAGACCCAGCCCATGCGCACCCGACACGTCTACCACGCGGTCGACTCCCACACCGAGGGCATGCCCACCCGGGTGATCACCGGCGGAGTGGGGGTGATCCCCGGCGCCACCATGGCCGAGAAGCGCCTCCACTTCACGGAGCACCGCGACGACCTGCGGACCCTGCTCATGTACGAGCCGCGCGGCCACGCCGCCATGAGCGGCGCGATCCTCCAGCCCGCCACCCGCCCCGACGCCGACTACGGCGTCCTCTTCGTCGAGGTCTCCGGCCTGCTCCCGATGTGCGGCCACGGCACCATCGGCGTCGCCACCGTCCTCGTCGAGACCGGCATGGTCCCGGTCACCGAACCGGTCACCACCGTCCGCCTCGACACCCCGGCCGGCATCGTCTCCGCCGCCGTCCGCGTCGAGGACGGCGCCGCCCGCTCCGTCACCCTCACCAACGTCCCCGCCTTCAGTGCCGGACTCGACCTCAAGACCGAGGTCCCCGGCCATGGCACCGTCACCTACGACCTCGCCTACGGCGGCAACTTCTACGCCTTCGTGGAACTCGACGCCCTCGGCCTCCCCTTCGACCGCGCCCGCAAGAACGATCTGCTCACCGCCGGACTGGCGATCATGGACGCGATCAACGCGGGCGACGACCGGCCCGTCCACCCCGAGGACCCGGCCGTCGCCGGCGTCAAGCACGTCTACCTCGCCGCCCCCGGCTCCGGCGCCACCCGCTCCCGGCACGCCATGGCCATCCACCCCGGCTGGTTCGACCGCTCGCCGTGCGGCACCGGCACCAGCGCCCGGATGGCCCAGCTGCACGCCCGCGGACAGCTCGCCCTGGACGCCGACTTCGTCAACGAGTCGTTCATCGGCACCGAGTTCACCGGCCGGCTCGTGGCCGAGACCACCGTCGGCGGCCGGCCCGCCGTCGTCCCCACCGTCACCGGACGCGCCTGGATCACCGGCACCGCCCAGTACTTCCTCGACCCCACCGACCCCTTCCCCGCCGGCTTCCTGCTGTGACCGCTCCACCGGCCCGCCCCGGGTGAGAAACGTGACATTGTACGCTGGGCGCCTGCGGATTCTCGGAGGAACGGCGTGGGTGAACGGCGTGGGTGACCTGAAGCAGCACAGTCTCATCAAGGCCCAGGAGCGGCTCCGCGACCAGGTGGGCCACGCGCTGCGCGCCGCCCTGACGGCCGGTGAGCTGAAGCCCGGGTCCGTCTACTCCGCCCCGGGCCTCGCCGCCGAGCTCGGCGTGTCGGCCACCCCCGTGCGCGAGGCCATGCTCGACCTGGCCCGCGAGGGCCTGGTGGAACCGGTGCGCAACAAGGGCTTCCGGGTCACCGAGGTCAGCGAGCGCGAGCTGGACCAGTGCACCGAGCTGCGCATGCTCATCGAGGTGCCGACCGTCGGCCGGGTCACCGAGACCGCGACGGCCGAGCAGCTGGAGGCGCTGCGCCCGCTCGCCGAGCAGATCGTCGTCAGCGCCCGGGAGCACGACCTGATCGGCTATCTGGAGGCGGACCGGCGGTTCCACCTCACCCTCCTCGGCCTGTCCGGGAACGACCGGCTGGTGGAGACCGTCGGCGACCTGCGCAAGCGGTCCCGCCTCTACGGCCTGACCGGTCTGGACGAGGCCGGCAAGCTGGTCTCCTCCGCCGAGGAGCACGTCGAACTCCTCGACCTGATGATCGCCCGCGACCGGGCCGGCGCCGAGGCGTGCATGATGCGCCACCTCGGCCACGTCCGCTCGCTGTGGGCCGAGGCCCGTGACGAGCCGGTCGAGCCGGCGGCCGGCGCGCTGCGCTCCGTGCGCAAGGGCTGAACCCCCGGGCACGCGAACGGCGCGCCGCCCTCCCCCCGGGGAGCGCGGCGCGCCGTTCGCGCGTTCCGGTGCGGGCGGAGATCAGGCCGCCGGGGCCGGGAAGGTCGGGTACTCGACGCCCGAGACGTGCTGGACGACCCGGATGACCTGGCAGGAGTAGCCGAACTCGTTGTCGTACCACAGGTACAGGATCGCGTTGTCGCCGTCGACCTTGGTCGCGCCGGCGTCCACGATGGAGGCGTGGCGCGAGCCGACGAAGTCCATCGAGACGGCGTCGGGGGCCGTGGTGAAGTCGATCTGGCGCTTCAGCGGCGAGTGCAGCGACACGTCGCGCAGGTACTCCAGGACCTCGTCGCGGGTGGTCTCGCGGCCCAGGCGCAGGCTGAGGATGGCGATCGAGACGTCCGGGACGGGGACGCGGATCGAGCTGCCCGTGATCGGGGCCTTCAGCTCCGGCAGCGCCTTCGCGACGGCCGAGGCGGCACCGGTCTCGGTGATCACCATGTTCAGCGGCGCGGAACGGCCGCGGCGGTCGGCCTTGTGGTAGTTGTCCAGCAGGTTCTGGTCGTTCGTGAACGAGTGGACGGTCTCCACGTGACCGCGCAGCACGCCGTACTCGTCGTCCATCGCCTTGAGCGGCGGGACGATGGCGTTGGTGGTGCAGGAGGCGCAGGACAGGATCTGCTCGTCCGGCTTGATGGTGTCGTGGTTGACGCCGTGCACGATGTTCGGCACGTCGCCCTTGCCGGGCGCGGTCAGGACGACCTTGTCGATGCCGGGGCGCAGGTGCTTGGACAGGCCCTCGCGGTCGCGCCACTTGCCGGTGTTGTCGATCAGGATGGCGTTCTCGATGCCGTACGCCGTGTAGTCGACCTCGGAGGGGTCGTTGGCGTAGATGACCTTGATCGTGTTGCCGTTGGCGACGATCGTGCCGTTCGCCTCGTCGACCGTGATCGTGCCCTGGAACTGGCCGTGGATCGAGTCCCGGCGCAGCAGCGAGGCGCGCTTCACGAGGTCCTGCTCGCCGCCGCCGCGCACGACGATGGCGCGCAGGCGCAGGCCGTTGCCCGAACCGGCCTTCTCGATGAGGAGGCGGGCGACGAGGCGGCCGATGCGGCCGAAACCGTAGAGGACGACGTCCCGGCCGTCACGGCGCTCGATCTTGTTCTCGCCCGTGGCGCCGGCGACGGCCTCCGCGGTGAACTCCTCGACCGTCAGGCCGCGCGAGTCGGCCTTGTACTCGGCGGCGAGCATGCCGATGTCGATCTGCGACGGGCCGAGGTCGAGCGTGGTGAGCGTCTGCAGGAAAGGCAGCGTCTCGGTGACCGAGAGCTCCTCGCCGGCGATCTGGCGGGCGAAGCGGTGCGTCTTGAGGATGCTGACGACCGACTTGTTCACCAGGGAGCGGCTGTGGACCAGGACGGTGACGTCCCGCTCCCGGTGCAGCTTCCCGATGATCGGGATCATCGACTCCGCGATCTCCTCACGGTTCTTCCAGCTGGTGAACGAGTCATCATTGACAGTCACAAGAGTTATCTTTCGAGCTAGACGGCGCTCATATGGTAACCCGGGGGTCCTCGGCCCCCACAAGGGGGCCCGAACGTCTGTCCCCCAGCTCACACTCGCGGGTCGCGGCCGGGGGATGTCAGGCGAAGGCGTACGCGCGGAAGGCCTCCCGGACGCGCGCCAGCGGCGCCGGGTCCCGGGTCACGTACAGGCGGTTGGTGAGCAGCACCGCCCAGCGCGCGCGGGCGGGGGAGACCCACATCGCGGTGCCGGTGAAGCCGAAGTGGGCCCAGACGTCGTCGGCCGGCCCGGTGCCGGGCGCCGGGTGCCACAGGAGTCCGCGCGGCGGGGCGAGGGCGCCGGTGCCGACGCGCAGGGAGGCGGCCGTCCAGGCGGCGGAGAAGGTGCCGGGCGGCGGGGACAGCACCCCGCGCAGGAAGCGGCCGGTGTCGCCGGCCGTGGTGAAGACGCCGGCGATCCCGCACGCCCCGCCGAGGAGCCGGGTGGAGAAGTCGTGGACCGTGCCCCGCAGGTGCCGGCCGGTCTCCTCGTCGTACTCGGTGGGCGCGCAGCGCGCCGCCTCCGCGGGCGGCAGCGGACCCCAGCGGGTGTCGCGCATGCCGAGCGGCCCCCAGACCCGTTCGCGCGCGAGCGCGGCCAGCGGCCGGCCCGTCAGGTGCTCGGCCAGCCAGCCGAGCACCAGCGCCGCCCGGTCGGTGTACGCGACGGCCGCGCCCGGCGGGTGCCGCAGCGGCTCCGCGAGCACCCCGTCCCGGACGTCCTGCGGGTCGGAGCCGTACAGGAAGCGCAGATTGGCCCGGAGCGGCATCCCGGCGGTGTGGGTGAGCAGGTGGTGCGCGGTGACCGCGCCGACGGGCCGGCCGGCCGCCGCCGGCCAGAAGGTGCCGAGCGGCGCGGACAGGTCCAGCTTCCCGGCGTCGACCAGGGTCCCGGTCACCGCCCAGACCGAGAGGATCTTCGTGAGGCTGGCGACGTCGTAGAGGGTGTCCGGGCGGACCGGCTCCTCGGGGCGCGCCGGGTCGAGCAGGCCGACCGCGCCGGCCGAGCGGGTGCCGGCGGCGTCACCGACCGCCCACACGGCCCCCGGGCACACGCCGTCGCGGACCGCCCCGGCGAGCAGCCGGGCGTAGGGGGGAACCTCGCTGCGCTCCGCCACGGACGCCTCCGGCAGGGCTCGGAGCGGCCCGGTCCGGCCGCACCCGGGATGCATGCCCGCCCGCGACGGGGAGGACACCGTTCCGGGCGGGCCGCCCGCGGGGAGGCACGGCGGGCGGCCGGCGGCCGGCGTCAGTTGCAGACGACCTCGTCGCGCGGGGTGTAGTGGGTCTTGAAGGTCTCCCGCTTGACCTCCTCGCCGCCGTTCTTGAAGACGCGGTCGACCGCGATGTCGAAGCCCTCCAGCGGCGCCTGCGGCACGCACTTCTCGCCGGTGGCCTCGCGCTTCTCCGGCTTCGTGATGTTCGTGCGCGGACCGGCGACGGCCTCCACGGAGTCGTACTTCTTCGTGCCGTAGAAGGTGATGGTCACCGAGGAGTCCGTGGCGCTCGCCGCGATGTAGATGGGCTTGCCCGTGTCGTTGCGGAACCGCTGGTCGAGGCTGCCCCAGGCGACGGTGGCCTCCCGGCCCGCCGGGTAGCGCTCGATGTAGAAGGAGTGGGCGCCGTACTCGACGGGCTGCACGCCCGCGAAGAAGACCGCGTTGAAGACCGTGGTCGCCACCGCGGACACGCCGCCGCCGGGCGCCTCCTGGTACCGGCCGTCGAGGATCATCGTGCCGTCGACGAAACCGTTCTCCTCAGTGCGCTCGCCCACCGTCTCGTTGAAGCTCCACACCTCGCCCGGCTGCACCAGCGAGCCGTTGATCAGCTCGGCGGCCCGGCCGATGTTCACCGTCCGGTACGGCGCCGTGGGGAAGTTCACGGTGAACGAGGACATCTGCTCCTTGAGGCCCAGGGAGGCGAGCGTGGCCGAACTCACCTGCGGCTGCGTGACCTTGGTCGCCACGGCGGCGGTACGGGCCGCGTCACCGGTCCGGGTGAGCAGCGGTTCCACCGCGGTGCCCAGCGCCCGCTCGGTCACCTCGCGGCCCGGCCGGCCCTCCTTCACCACGACGACCTTGCCGTCCCGCACGCCCAGGGTGCCCTCCACCGGCGCGCCCGTCATGGCGGCGAGCGGACGCGCCACGTCCGGGTCGCGCAGCAGGCCGGTGGTGTCGAGGGAACCGGACAGCCGCCCGTCCTTCTTCTTCACGGCGATGTGGTCGCCGAGGGTCTCCGGGGTGATCCGCAGCCGCTCGTCGCCGACGGTCAGCGTCACCGGACCGGAGACGGCCGGCTTCGCGTACGCGTCGAGGAAGCGGGTGATCTCGGCGTCGGGCAGCTTCGGCTGGGTCACCGACACCGGGAGGCTGACCGCGGCGGCGCCGGAGGCGGCCGGATACGCGGACCGCAGCGCCTCGGCGGCCTTCGCGGTGTCGAGCTTCTGCCCGGCGACGGAGCGGGTGGCGACGGCCTTGCCGTCCCGGAACGCCACCGAACCCTCCTTGACGGCCCGGTCGTTCTCCTTCGCCAGCGCGGCGACGGCCGCGTCGGTCTTCGCGGCGTCGTGGGCGAGGACCGGCTCGATCTCGCGGTCGCCGGGCGAGAAGAGCCGGCCGATGACGGTCACCGGGTCCTTGGACGGGTCGGCGGCCCGCTCGGCGGTCGCCTCCGCGTCGACGGACAGTCCGGCCGCGGCCGGGACCACGCTCTCCGCCCGCTCGCCGATCCGCACCGGGATCGGCGCGGTCCACGCGGCGGGCGCCTGCGCCCGCAGCCGCTCGGCGGCCTCGGACTTGCTCAGGCCGCCTATGTCCACGCCGGCGACCCGGGTGCCGGCGGATATGTCGTCGCCGGTGGCCACGAGACCGGCCACGTACAGCCCGCCCGCCGCGACGGCGACGACACCCGCGGCGATCACGGCCGTCCGCCGGCGTGGGCGGTCACCGGCCGAGGTCGTCGGGGCATGGTCGGTCCTGGGGCGGGGCACACGCTCTCCCGGGTGCGTCGGGGACGGGGGATCCTCACGACGGTACGCCGAAAGAGTGCCAAATGCACATAAAGCTGTGCTGACCTGCGATGATACGCCCCGGAACGTCCCCGTCACCCAGCGTGCCCGCCCGCCCGCGCCGGGCCCCCGGACCCGCCCCGCCCGTCCCCGCCGGACGCGGTTACCCTGGGCGGATGCCCGCCGACGTCCCGCTCCCCTCCCCGCCGTCCGCGTCGCCCCCGAGCGGCGGCGGCCCGCGGTCGGTGGAGCGGGCGCTGCAGCTGCTGGACCTCGTGGCCGACGCGGAACGGGCCGTGAGCGCCAAGGCGCTCGCGCGGACGCTCGGCTGCTCGCTGTCCACCGTGTACCACCTCGCCGGGCCGCTGCTCGCGCGCGGCCACCTCGTCCGGACCGCCGACGGGTACGCGCCCGGGCCCCGGGTCCCCGCCCTGCACCGCGCCCACCTCCGCCACCACGGCCTCGGCGCCCCCACCGGCGAACTGCTCGGGCGGCTGCGCCGGACGACCGGAGCGGAGGCGTACCACACCGCCTACCGCGACGGGCTGATCACCGTCGTCGACACCACCGCCCCGGTCACCGACACCGCCCACCCCTTCACCCCCGGCCCCGAGGCCCGCGCCCACGCCACCGCGCACGGCAAGGCGCTCCTCGCCGCCCTGCCGCGCGCCCGGCGCCGCCGCTACCTCGCCGAGCACGGCATGGCCCGCTTCACCCAGCGGACCATCACCGGCGCCGAACGCTTCGAGGCCGAGATGGCCGCCGTCCGCGGCCAGGGCTACGCCGTCTCCGTCGGCGAGGCCGACCTCGCGTACACCTGCCTCGCGGTCGCCGTGCCCGACCGCGGCGACGGCATCGTGCACGCCCTGTCCGTCTCCCTGCCCACCGCCGACTTCGCCCGCCGCCAGGGCGCCGTCCGGGCCGCGCTGGCCCGCGCGGTGCCGGACTTTCCGGCCCTGCCGGAAACCTGACCGGCCCGCCTGGCCCGCGCCGGGCCGCCCGGCGCAGCCTGACGGCATGATCTTCATCGCCGTACGCTTCACCGTCCGCCCCGACCTCGCCGACCAGTGGCCCGACCTGGTCGCCGACTTCACCGCTGCCACCCGCGCCGAGCCCGGCAACCTCTTCTTCGACTGGTCCCGCGGGGTCGACGACCCGAACGTCTACACCCTCCTGGAAGGCTTCGCCGACGAGGAGGCCGGCGCCGCCCACGTCGCCTCCGCGCACTTCACCGCCGGACTCGCCGCCATGGCCGGAGCCGTCGCCGCCACCCCCGAGATCATCCACGTGAAGTCGGACCAGGACGGGTGGGGCCCGATGGCGGAGCTCGCCCCCGCCGGCGCCTGATCCCGGCGCTCGCCGAACCCACCGGCACCCGCCCGCCCGCCTGATAGGTTCGCCGCACAGCACGGGCGGGCGGCGGTCCCGGGGCCGAGGGGAGAAGCGGCAGATGGCGGTGAGCGGGCGACAGACCGGCAGGCCCACCCTGGAGGAGGTCGCGGCCCGCGCCGGCGTCGGCCGCGGCACCGTCTCCCGGGTCATCAACGGCTCCCCGAAGGTCAGCGCACAGGCCAAGGCCGCCGTCGAGAAGGCCGTCGCCGAACTCGGCTACGTCCCCAACCGGGCCGCCCGCGCCCTGGCCGGCAGCCGCACCGACGCCGTCGCCCTCGTCGTCCCCGAGACCGAGGCCCGGCTCTTCGCCGAACCGTACTTCCTCGACATCATCCGCGGCGTCAGCACCGAACTCGCCGACGCCGACAAACAGTTGCTGCTCACCCTGATCCGCAGCGACCAGGAGCGGCAGCGCTTCGAGCAGTACCTCGCCGCCCAGCGCGTCGACGGCGTCCTGCTGGTCTCCGTGCACGCCGACGACCCGCTGCCCGACCAGGTCCGCGCCCTCGGCCTGCCCGCCGTCCTCAACGGCCGCCGCCGCGAGGACGAGCCGGTCGCCTTCGTCGACTCCGACAACACCGGCGCCGGCTGCACCGCCGTCGCCCACCTCGCCGCCCGCGGACGCACCCGCGTCGCCACCATCACCGGCCCCCTCGACATGTACGGCGCCCGCTGCCGCCTCGACGGCTACCGCGAGGGCCTGGCCGAGGCCGGCCTCCCCGCCGACGACGCCCTCGTCGCCACCGGCGACTTCACCGAGGAGGGCGGCCGACGCGCCATGCGGGAACTCCTCGGCCGCGCCCCCGACCTCGACGCCGTCTTCGCCGCCTCCGACGTGATGGCGGCCGGCGCCCTGGCCGTGCTGCGCGAGGCCGGCCGCCGGGTCCCCGACGACGTCGCCCTCGTCGGCGTCGACGACTCCGCCGTCGCCCGCCTCATGGACCCGCCGCTCACCAGCGTCCGCCAGCCCATCGAGGAGATGGGCCGCACCATGGCCCGGCTGCTGCTGGCCGAGATCGCCGCCCCCAGCGAGCCCGACGACCAGCCCCGCCGGATGCTCCCCACCGACCTCGTCGTCCGCAGATCCTCCTGACGACGGCCGCCCACCGCCCCGGCGTGTCGTTCGGGTGATCCCAGCAGGCGCCCCGGCCGCCCGTGGGTTCGAATCGGGTCATGGCTTCCAACGACAGGCGCACGGGCGGCTCCCCGAAGCCGCCCCGAGCCGGTGACACCTGGTGGTACGCCGCCGTGGCCGGCGAGGCCGCGGGCTCCTTCAGCGCGCGGGTCCGCGCCCGCACCCGGCGGGCCTGCCTCGGGGCCGTCCTGCTCCTCACCGTCGTCTACGCGGGCCTCGTGCTCACCGCCACCGGCCGCCGCTGGGGCGACGCCGCCGTCACCGGCCGGCGCGCCGACACCCGGATCGCCGCCTTCCTCCGCGACCACCCCTCCCTCGACGGGGCCGCCACCCTGTCCCTCGTCCTCGCCTGCGTCCTCCTCCTCGGCCTCGGCCTGGTGCGCCGACGGTACGCGCCCACCGGCGCCGCAGCCGGGGCCGTCGCCGTCGCGGTCGCCGTCGCCGGACTCCTCCAGCGGTACGCGCCCCGCCCCCGGGCCGCCGAGACCGCCGGGGCGCTCGTGCCCAGCGGCTTCCCCAGCGTCACCGCCACCCTCGCCTTCGGGACCGCCTTCGCCCTCGCGCTCGTCGTGCCCCGGCGGTCCCGCGAGCTCGTCGTCGGCGCCGCGACCCTGTGGGCCGTCGTCCTCGGCGCGTACTCCGTCGCCGCCGGCGACCACCGCCCCGGTGACGTCATCGCCGCCGCCCTGCTCGCCCTCGCCGTCCAGTGCGGCCTGATCGCCCTGCTCGCCCGCCGCGGCAAGGTCCGCCCCGGCATCCGGCACGGCACCACCGCGCGCGGCCTGCCGGTGACGCTGCCGCTCGCCCTGCTCGCCGCCGGCGGGCTCGCGACCGGGTTCCTGCTGCTCGGCGACACCCTCGGACTGCCCGCCACCGCCCCGTACGACCCCGACGAGCTGCGCCTCGCCCACCGCTGCGGCCAGGCCCTCGCCGCCGGCGTCGGCGCCGCCTGCGGCCTGGCCCTGCTCCTCCTGGTCCGCCACGTCGACCTGTCCGGCGGCCCCGCCTCGTACCGGCTCGGCGGACCCCTCATCGAGGATTCCGGAGCCCCCGAGCAAGGAGAGCTCGTGGGGCCCTTTACGGAGAACCGCGATCACGAGATATCTTGATGTCGAGCAATCTCGCATACGCAGACGTGGAGCGGAGCACCTGGTGACTGACTCGACCATCATCTACACCCACACCGACGAGGCGCCGGCCCTGGCGACGTACTCGTTCCTGCCCGTGATCCAGGCGTATGCCTCCACGGCCGGCGTCACGGTCGAGACGCGTGACATCTCGCTCGCGGGCCGCATCATCGCGAGCTTCCCCGAGTTCCTGGAGGAGGGCCAGCGCATCGGCGACGCCCTCGCCGAGCTCGGCGACCTGGCCAAGACCCCCCAGGCCAACATCATCAAGCTGCCGAACATCTCGGCCTCGATCCCGCAGCTGAAGGCCGCGATCGCCGAGCTGCAGGCGCAGGGCTACGCCCTCCCGGACTACCCGGACGACCCGAAGACGGACCAGGACAAGGACGTCCGCGCCCGCTACGACAAGGTCAAGGGCTCCGCCGTCAACCCGGTCCTGCGCGAGGGCAACTCCGACCGCCGCGCCCCCGGCTCGGTGAAGAACTACGCCAAGAACCACCCGCACCGCATGGGCGCCTGGACCTCCGAGTCCAAGACGAACGTCGCGACCATGAGCGAGAACGACTTCGCCGGCACCGAGAAGTCCTTCGTCGCCGCCGAGGACACCACCCTCCGCTTCGAGCACGTCGCCGCCGACGGCACCGTGACCGAGCTGCGCGCCCCGCTGAAGGTCATCGCCGGCGAGGTCGTCGACGCCGCCGTCATGCGGGCCGCCGCGCTGCGCACCTTCCTCTCGGAGCAGGTCGCCCGCGCCAAGGCCGAGGGCGTCCTCTTCTCCGTGCACCTCAAGGCCACGATGATGAAGGTCTCCGACCCGATCGTCTTCGGCCACGTCGTGCGCGCCTTCTTCCCGAAGACGTTCGCCGCCTACGGCGCCGACCTCGCCGCCGCCGGCCTCTCCGCCAACGACGGCCTCGGCACCGTCCTCAACGGCCTCGACGCCCTCCCGAACGGCGCCGAGATCAAGGCGTCCTTCGACGCCGAGCTCGCCGACGGCCCGGCCCTCGCCATGGTCGACTCCGACAAGGGCATCACCAACCTGCACGTGCCGTCCGACGTCATCGTCGACGCCTCGATGCCGGCCATGATCCGCACCTCCGGCCACATGTGGGGCCCGGACGGCCAGGAGGCCGACACCCTCGCCGTCCTCCCGGACCACAGCTACTCCGGCGTCTACCAGGCCGTCATCGAGGACTGCAAGGCCAACGGCGCCTTCGACCCGGCGACCATGGGCTCCGTCCCGAACGTCGGCCTCATGGCGCAGAAGGCCGAGGAGTACGGCTCCCACGACAAGACCTTCGAGATCGCCGCCGCCGGCACCGTCCGCCTGGTCGACGCCTCCGGCACCACGGTCCTGGAGCAGGAGGTCGCCGAGGGCGACATCTTCCGCGCCTGCCAGACCAAGGACCTCCCGATCCAGGACTGGGTCAAGCTCGCCGTCACCCGCGCCCGCGCCACCGGCGCCCCGGCCGTCTTCTGGCTGGACGAGAACCGCGCCCACGACGCGCAGCTCATCGCCAAGGTGAAGGAGTACCTGCCGCAGCACGACACCGAGGGCCTGGAGATCAAGATCCTCGCCCCGGTCGAGGCCACCAAGTACTCCCTGGAGCGCATCCGCCGCGGCGAGGACACCATCTCCGTCACCGGCAACGTCCTCCGCGACTACCTGACCGACCTCTTCCCGATCCTGGAGCTGGGCACCAGCGCCAAGATGCTGTCGGTCGTCCCGCTGATGGCGGGCGGCGGCCTCTTCGAGACCGGCGCCGGCGGCTCCGCCCCGAAGCACGTCCAGCAGCTCGTCAAGGAGAACTACCTCCGCTGGGACTCCCTCGGCGAGTTCTTCGCCCTGGCCGCCTCCTTCGAGCACCTGGCCACCACCACGGGCAACGCCCGCGCCCAGGTCCTCGCGGACACCCTGGACCGCGCCACCGGCACCTTCCTCAACGAGGACAAGTCGCCGACCCGCCGCATCGGCGGCATCGACAACCGCGGCAGCCACTTCTACCTGGCCCTGTACTGGGCGCAGGAGCTGGCCGCGCAGACCGACGACGCCGAGCTCGCCAAGGCGTTCGCCCCGCTCGCCGAGACCCTCACGGTGAACGAGCAGAAGATCGTCGACGAGCTGAACGCCGTCCAGGGCTCCCCGGCCGACATCGGCGGCTACTACCAGCCCGACCCGGCCAAGGCCGCGGCCGTCATGCGCCCGTCCGCCACGTTCAACGAGGCCGTCGCGTCCCTCGCCTGATCCGGCACCCGACGCGTCGCCGCCCCGGCCGGAACCCCTTCCGGCCGGGGCGGCCCCGTCGGTGGCGCGTAGGCCATCCGGGTGTGACCCTGGAGGGCATGAGCTGGGCATCTTGGACGACCGCCGGTGTCTACACCGGGCGTGGTGGGGTGCTGACCGTCGAAGGCGGAATCGTCACGGGCGACCTGACCGTGCACACGACCTTCGCCGACGGTGAGGCACGCGTGGCCGTGCAGTACAGCGGCGCATCCGACTGGTTCACCATGTCGGGCAGTCCCGTCCCCTGCGCCTCCGAGGAGGAGAGCCGAGACCTCCACGACGTCGTGGTGGAAGCCGTCAGAGAGGGCCACGGGGCGACCGTCCCACGGCTGCCCCATCCGACCGGCTAGAGCCGTCCGGAGCGGAGCCGGCCACACCCTTCCGGGGCCGGCCTGAGGCTTCCGGAGCCGGCCGGAGCCGGAAAAAAGTGTTACCCCTGCCCGGTCCCACGGGTCTCCACCAGGACGGGGACGCGGAACCGGGGACAAGGGAGCACCATTCATGCACAGCGACGAGCAGCGCACCACCGCCCTGGTGGAGGCGGCGCGCGACGGCGACCCGCACGCCAGGGAGGAGCTGGTCCGCGCCTGCCTGCCGCTCGTCCACAACGTGGTCGGCCGCGCCCTCGACGGGCACGCCGACACCGACGACATCGTCCAGGAGACCCTGGTCCGCGCCCTCGACGGGCTGCCCGCGCTGCGGGACCCGGCGCGCTTCCGGTCCTGGCTCGTCGCCATCGCCATGAACGGCGTCCGCCGCCGCTGGCGGGAGCGCCGGCAGGCGCCCGTGCCCGGCCTCGACCGGGCCGTCGGCCTCGCCGACCCGGCCGGCGACTTCACCGACCTCACGATCCTGCGCCTCGGCCTGACCGGCCAGCGCCGCGACGTCGCCCGGGCCACCCGCTGGCTCGACGAGGACGACCGCGAGCTGCTGTCCCTGTGGTGGCTGGAGGCCGCCGGCGAACTCACCCGCGCGGAACTCGCCGAGGCCCTCGGTCTGGAACCGGCGCACGCCGCCGTCCGCGTGCAGCGCATGAAGGAACGCCTGGAGACCGGCCGCGCCGTCGTCGGCGCCCTCGACGCCCGCCCCCGCTGCCCGGATCTCGCCGCCGCCCTCACCGCGTGGGACGGCCGCCCCTCCCCGCTGTGGCGCAAGCGGCTCGCCCGCCACCTGCGCGACTGCCGCGCCTGCGCGGCCGGCCGCGACCGCCGGGGCCTCGCCCCCGTCGAGGGCCTGCTCGCCGGCATCGGCCTCGTCCCGCCCGTCGCCGTCCTCCTGGACGCCGGTACGGCCCCGGCCCACGCGGCCGAACCGGTCGGCCTGGCGGAGCCGATACCGCCGACCGCGCCCGCCTGGACCGCCGGGCGCCGGGCCGGGGCCGGAGCCGCCGGAGTCGCGGCCGTCGCCGTCCTCGGGGCGCTCGTGCTGACCCTGCCCGAACCCGCCGACCCGGGCCCCGCACCCACCCGGCCCGCCGCCGCCCCGCCCGCCACCACCCCCGCTCCGACCCCCACCCCGTCCCGGACGCCGACCCCCACCCCGACGCCCGCGCCGGTCACCGCCACCGCCACCCGCCCGGCGCCCACCACGGCCGCGCCGACCCCGTCCCGTACCGTCGCGCCGGCCCCGGCCGACCCGGGCGAGCGGGTCACCGCCCTCGTCAACCGGCTGCGGGCGGAGGCCGGTTGCGGACCGCTGCGGACCGACGCCCGGCTGACGGCCGCCGCCCGCGCCTACGCCCGGGACATGACGGACCGCGGCTACTACGGACACGCCAGCCCCGAGGGCGAGTTCGCGGACACCCGGATGACCGAGGCCGGGTACCGCTGGTCGGCCTGGGCGGAGAACCTGGCCCAGGGGCAGCGGGACCCGGCGGACGTGGTCGCGAGCTGGCGGGGCGACGCCGCCCACCGGCGCAACCTCCTCGACTGCTCCTACCGCGACACCGGCGTGGCCGCCGTCCCCGGCCCGTCCGGCACGGTCTGGGTGCAGAAGCTGGCCGCGCCCGCGCCCTGACCGCGCCTCAGCCCCGGGTGCCGAAGTCCTGGACCCACCACGGCCCGTCGGCGGTGAGGGCGACGCCGACGCCGATGTCGCGGAACGAGCAGTTGAGGATGTTGGCCCGGTGGGCCGCGCTGCCCATCCACTCCTCCATCGCCCGCTCCGGCGTCTTCGGCCCCTTGTGGATGTTCTCGCCCCACGCCGACCAGTCGTAGCCGTGCGCGCTGATCCGGTCGCCGCCGTCCCGCCCCTCCGGGCTCGCGTGGGCGTAGTAGTCACGGGCCGCCATGTCGTCGGCGTGGCCCTGCGCGGCCCTGGCCAGCCGGGCCTCGGAGCGCAGCGGGCCGCAGCCGGCCCGGCCCCGTTCGGCGTTGACGAGCGCGACGACCTCCTGGCCGTAACGCGTCGCCCGGGAGGGCGTCTTCACGGGTGCGGCCAGGGCGGTGCCGGTCTGCGGGACGAGCCCGCCGGCGGCCGTGCCGGCCCCGTCTCCCCGGGCGGCGGCCGGGGCCCGCGGGGCCTCGACGAGGGCCCGGGGCGAGGTGGGGGCCGGGGTGGGGAGGGTGGGGGGTGGGGCCTGGGGGGTCGGGGGCGGGGCCGCGCGGGGGGCGGGAGCGGAGGGCGGCATGGCCGCGTACAGACCGAGCAGGATCGTGACCACGGCCGCCGTCGTGCCCGTGGCGAGCACCGCGGCGGCGAAGCCCGGCCGGGGCAGCGCGCGGCGGCGCACCGGCCCGCCGCGGCGGTGGCGGCCGGAGGAAGCGGCGGGGGAGGGGACGGAAGGGTCGGAGGGGTCGGGGGACGGGGCGGAACGGTCGGAGGGGTCGGGGGACGGGGTGGAAGGGGCGGGGGCGTCGTACGGCATGGGGCTCCGCTCTGCTCGCGTCGCCGTGCGGTCCGGGGCCCGGGCGGGCCGCCGGGGCGACGGGGTCAAGGCTTTCCGCGGTCCGCCGCCCCGACACCCCGTGTCAACCCGGCGGGTCAACTCCCTGCGTCAACCCGCCGCGCCGGCTTGACGGGCCGCCCCCGTCCGTCCTCAGCCCTGCGGGACCACCGCGACCGGGCACGGGGCCAGGTGGAGCGCGGCGTGCGCCACCGAGCCGATCCGCCCGCCGAGCGCGCCGCGCTTCGCGCGCCGGCCGACGACCAGGAGCTGCGCGTTGCCGGAGGTGGTGAGCAGGACCTGGCCGGCGCTGCCGAGCTCGACGTGCTCGGTCACCGGAACGTGCGGGTACCGCTCGCGCCACGGGGCCAGCGCGTCGCGAAGCGCCTTCTCCTCGAAGGGCACCAGGCCGCCGGCGTCGTCGGCGAGCCGCAGCGACGCCGGGCTGTACGCGAAGAGCGGCGGCAGGCTCCAGGCGCGCACGGCGCGGATCGCGGCGCCCCGGGCGTGCGCCGTCTCGAACGCGAACCGCAGCACGGCCTCGCTGTCCTCCGGCGTGCCCTGCTGGCCCACCAGGATCTCGCCGGTGGGCGGTTCGGCCGCCCGGTCGTCGCGGGCGCGGACGGCGACGACCGGCACGGTAGCGGCGGCGATGACCTGCTGGCCGTACGAGCCGAGCAGGAAGCCGGCGACGGCTCCGTGCCCGCGCGACCCGATGACCAGCATCTCCGCCGCGCCGATCGTGTCGAGCAGCGCGGCGACGGGGGTGTCCGGGAGCACGTCGGAGGTGACGGCGAGCTTCGGGTGCCGGGCGGTGATCTCCGCGGCGGCGTTCCGGACGACCTCCTCGGCGGCGCGCTCCTGCGACTCCCGCTCCTGCACGAGCGGCAGGTCGAGCGGTTCCCACCGCCACGCGTGCGCGAGCCGCAGCGGCAGGTCCCGGTGCTCGGCCTCCCGGGCGGCCCAGTCGGCGGCGGCCAGGCTCTCCGGCGAGCCGTCCACCCCGGCCACGATCTCCCGGCCCGCGCGCGCCTCCCCGGCCGCTGTCCCTGCCTCGGTCCGCTGGGTGTCGTGACGGGTCATCTGACGTCCTCCCTGGTCGTGGCGGTGGGGTCCGGCCGCGCGGCCGTTCCCCGCTCACCTCCAGCTTGGGGCCATCGGCCGTCCCGGATGAGGGCCGGAGGTCCCGACATGCCGGTCTGTCCGCCCCGGGGCCCTCGGGGGAGCAGTGTTGAACGCGTTCAAGGCGCGTGGCAGGATGCTCGCGGGGGTGATCGCCATGACGACGGCGACGCGGACCGGCCCGCCTTCGTTCGGCCGGATCCTGATGGTGGCGACGGGCATGCTCATGCTGGAGCTGACGCTCGCCGCGCTGGTGTCGGCGTTCTGCACGGTGACCGTGTGGGCGGAGTCGACCGACGGCTACGGGTTCGCCGTGATGATGCTGCCCGCGGTGGCGCTGCAGGCGTCGCTCGTCGTGGTCCTCGCCGCGCTGGTCCTCGTCGTGCCGGCGGTCCTGCTCGCGATGGCCCTGGGAGCGTGGACCGGCCACCCGCCGGAGACGGGACCCGAGCCGTGGTGGTGCGTCCCGGCCGCCGCCGCGCCCGTCGCCGTCGCAGGCGTGCTGCCGGTCCTGCACGCCGGCGCTTCCGCCGGTACGGCCTTCGCCGTCTGGGCGGCGCTCGTCGCGCTGATCGTGCCGGCGGCGCTGGTCGCCCGGCTCCGCCGGCGGTGGCTGCTGCGCGGGATCGCCCTCTGGGGAACGGTCGTCGTGGCGGGCGTCGCGGTCCTGGGCGTGCTGCTGCTCGGCAGCGGCGCGTTCGGCGCGGAGCAGCGGCCGCCGGCCTCCCGGGAGCATCTGGTCGGCGCCTGGACGGACGGGCGCGGCGGCACCCTGGAGCTGGCCGTCGACGGCACGGCGACGGCCCGGGGCGTCCGGGACCCGTCCCGGGAGGTGCCGCGCCCGGACGACGCCGAGCGGACGTGCACGGCGTCCGGCGTCTGGCGGTACGCGCTCGGTGCGGGAGCCACAGGGTCGTGGCGATCGGTCTCCCGGGCTGCGACGACACCCCGTGGGAGCTGGACGGCGCGGACGGGCGGCTCGTCCTCGTGCGGTGGGACCACGAGGGGCAGCGGGCGGTGGAGCTGACCCGGGTGCCGTGAGGGGCGGGGCCGCCCGGCGTCCGGCGCCGGCCGCAGGGGCGTCCGGCGGGTCCCGGGCCGTCCGGCGGGTGCCGGTTCGTCCGGCGGCTGCCGGTTCGTCCGGCGGGTCCCGGGCGGCGCGGGCCGGTCAGGCGCTGCGGGCCAGACGGGCGTGGGTGCCGTTGAGGTAGTGGTCGCCGATGTCGCGGAGGCGGTGCGCGGGGCGGGTGCGGGCGGTGAGCGCGCGGGCGTTGCGCCAGAAGCGGTCGAAGCCGGGGCCGCCGCCCCCGGCGGGCGGGGCGCCCTCGACGAGCTCCAGGATGCGGGTGGTCAGCTGGACCGCCGCGCGGCCGGTGACGGTCTCGGCGGCGGCCACCAGGACCGCCAGGTCGGCGCTCTCCTCGAAGCCGAGCGCCCAGCCGGACCGCAGTCCGCGGGTGAGGGCGTCGGTGGCGCGTTCGGCGACGGCGGCGGCGGTGTGGGCGGCCGACGCCAGTTCGCCGTAGGACAGCAGCAGGTACGGGTCGTCGTCCCGGTCCGGCAGGTCGCCCGAGGGCGCCCGGCCGCCCGGCGCGGCACCCGGCTCCGGGGCGACCGCGCGGCTGACGTCCCGCGCCTCGGCGAGCGCTCCCTCCGCGATGCCGAGCGCCACGTGCACGAGCAGCAGCCGGAGCACGAGCGGTGCGAGCGCGGTGAACGGCGCGACCGCGTGCTCGTCCGCCGGCAGCGTGCCGAGGACCCGCGCGCGGGGGACCGGGACGTGGTCGAAGACGACCGTCCCGGCGCCGGTCAGCCGCTGCCCGACCCGGTCCGCCGCCGGTTCGGCGGACACCCCGGGACGGGCCGGGTCCACCAGGACGACCAGCTGGTCGGCGGTGCCGGCGGGGCGGGCGGCGACCACCAGCCGGTCGGCGACGGTCACGGCGGAGTCGAAGGCGCGCCGGCCGTCGAGGAGCCAGCCGCCCCGGTCGGCGCGGGTGAGGGTGAGGCCGTCGCCGGCCGGCCCGGGGCCGGTCGCGCCGGCGAGCAGCCAGCCCTCCGCCGCCGTCCGCGCCTCGAGGGGCGGGAACGTTCCGGCGGGCCGTCCCGCCGGGGCGGCGAGGAGGCGGCTCGTCCAGGACAGGGCGTAGTGGTGGGCGAGGAGTTCGCCGACCGAGCTGTCGGCGGCGGAGAGCTCCCGTACGGCGGAACACGCGGTCCGCAGGCCGGTCCCGTGCCCGCCCCGGCCGGCGGCGGGGTCGGCGGCCGTGAGGAAGGCGGGGAGGCCCGCCTCCCGGAGCCGTTCCACCTCGTCGCGCGGGGTCAGGCCGGCCCGGTCGCGGGCGAACGCGTCGACGGCGAGGTCGTCGGCGACCTCTCGGACGACCCGCCGCCAGAGCGTGTCGTCCCTCGGCGTCCTCTGCTGCGCGCTCATACCGTCCCACCCGCTCTCCGTAATCCCACTGGATCAGTAGGGATAGTGGCAGAGCGGAAGCCGGGGCCCCAAGGGGCGTCCGCGATGTGGATGGCGAGGGTTCGAAGGGTGAGACGGTGTCAGATCGCCGCAGGTGAGGGGTGTTGACGGCGTCCGGTGGTCGGTGTGGCGGTGCGGTCAGGGGTTGGTCCAGGCATCCGGGTCGTCCGCCCGCGCGGCGGTGTGGCGGTCCTGTCAGGGGTTGGTCCAGGCGTCCGGGTCGTCCGCCCGCGCGGCGATCTCGGCGGGCAGTCGCGCCGACGCGACCTCCGCGAGCGAGACGCCCAGCACGTCGCGCACCTCCGCCCGCAGCGCGATCCACAGCGGCAGCAGCGACGCGGCCGGGCCCGTGTACGCGAGGTCCGGCGGACGCTGGCCGCGCACCGACACGAGCGGGCCGTCGACGCAGCGGATCACGTCCGCGACCGAGATCGACTCGGCGGGCCGCGCCAGCCAGTAGCCGCCCCGCCCGCCGCGCTGGCTCTCGACCAGGCCGCCCTTGCGCATGTCGCCGAGGATGCCCTCCAGGAACTTGTGGGAGATGCCCTGCCCCTCGGCGATCGCCTCGGCCTTCAACGGCCCCGCGTCGCCCGCGGCGGCGAGCTGGAGGGCGGCCCGCACGGCGTAGTCCGCCCTGGCTGAAATGCGCATGCGGTGCATTATTCCGTACGGCTCCGAGGGGCGCCGGACAGCGGTCGCGCGGGCCCCGCGGCCCCGGGTACCGGGCCCGGCGGCGGCCGTCCGCGGGGCGCGCGGCCGGTCCCCGGGGCGGCGTCGCGGCGCCGGAGGACGTCCGGTCCGCACCCTTGACGGCGTCCGCCGGCCGCCGGACACTCGGGACAGGAAACCCGAGCGGACAGGTAGGGAACGGCATGCGACACGGCGACGGGCTCGACGGCCACCCGGCCCGCCCCCTGCCGCGCCCCCTGTCGCTCACCTCGCGCCGCCACATCGACCTGCTGCGGGTGTGCAGCGCGGCCTGACCGCGCCCGGCACCCGGTCCCACCCGTCGCGGAACGCCCCCGCCGTCGTGCCCCGCCCGTCGTGCCCTGTCCTTCCCGGCACCGTTCTTCCGGGCACCGGCGGCACGCCCGTCCCGGGCCGTTCCCGCTCCGCTCCGCCGCCTTCACGGGCCCTCCGTCTTCCCGTCACTCCGCTGCCGCCGTACGGGCGTTCCGCCGCCTCCCCGTGGACTCCGCCCCTCCGGACCCAGCACCGAGCCACCCTGGGAGCACCATGTCCGTCGTCGTCCCCGCCGCGCTGCTGCCCGCCTCCGCCGCACCCGCCTTCCGGGGCCGGATCGGCCCGTCCGCCGACAGCGGCCACTACGCCGTCCCGCACCGCTACCGGCTCCACCTCGCCCCCGCCGACCCCGGCTGTCTGAGCCTCGCCGTCACCCACGGACTCCTCGGCCTCGACCCCGTCCTGCCGCTGCGGCTCCTCCCCGAGGTCCCCGACACGGCCGACGGCTCGTACACCGCCCTCCGCCCGCTCTACGAGGCCGGCGCCCACCTCTACACCGGCCCCGCCACCGCGCCCGTCCTCGCCGACGCCTGGACCGGACGGATCGTCAGCAACCACGTCCCCGACATCCTCCGCGACCTCGCCCTCCGCTTCCGGGGCGACGGCCCCGACCTGCTGCCCGAGGAGCACCGCGCCGAGATCGACGCCCTCGCCGCGCTCTGCGCCGACGGCGTCCACCGGGCGGCGCAGCGCGCCGGCGAACTCGGCCTCCACCCGGACGCCGACGCCCGGCGGGAGGCCGACCGGGCGCTCGGCACGCTCTTCGCGGCGCTCGACGCCCTCGACGCCCGGCTCACCGGCCGCCCCTACCTCCTCGGCGCCGCCCCGACCCTCGCCGACGTGCACGTGTGGGGCGCCCTGCTGCGGCTCGACACCGTCCACCGCTGGCACCTCGACGCCGCCGCCCTCCACCGGGTCGCCCGGCCCCGCGCGCTCTGGGCGTACGTCCAACGGCTCGCCGCGCACCCGGCGTTCGCGCGCCACCTCGACGTCGACGCGGTGCTGCGCCGCCACCGCGCCCACTGCCGGGGACGCGAGGCGGCCGGCGCCGCGATCCGCATCGTCGACTGGGGAGGCGCCGGCCGCTGACCCCGGGGCTCAGGCGACCCGGCGCCCGTGCAGCGGCGCCGTGTCGTCGCCCCCGCCGGAGCGCACCCCGCGCAGGAACGCCTCCAGCGCCTCCACCGACGTCGCCTCCGGCTGCCAGGCCAGCTCCTCGCGCGCCCGGTCCGTGGACATCACCGGGATGTGCCGGAGCAGGTCGAAGAGGCCGGGGGAGGCGGGCGCCAGCCGCAGGTGCCAGGCCGCCGCGAGCGCGCCGCGCACCGCACCCGCCGGGACCCGCACCGGGCGCGCCCCGAACATCTCGCCGAGCAGCGCCGCGTCCACCACCGGGTCCGCCGCCAGGTTGAACGCGCCCCGCACGTCCCGCAGCACCGCCCGCACGTAGGCGTCGGCGGCGTCGTCGGTGTGCAGCACCTGGAAGCGCAGGCCCGCCGGCTCGGGCAGCACCGGCAGCAGATCGGGCCGGACCAGCTGCCCCGGCAGGAACCGGCCCGCGAAGATCCGGCGCTGCTCGCTCGCCGCCTCCTCCTTGAAGAGGAACGCCGGCCGCATCCGTACCACCCGGGTCTGCGGGTGGTCGCGCTCGAACGTGTCCAGGACCCGCTCCAGGTACGCCTTCTCCCTGCTGTACGCGGCGTCCGGCCAGCCGTGCGTCGGCCACGCCTCGGAGACCGGCGCGCCGCTCTCCGGGCCGGGGGAGTACGCCCCCACCGACGACGCGCACACCAGCGCCGGCACCCGGGCCGCCGCCACCGCGTCGCAGACCCGCAGGGTCCCCAGCACGTTGGTGCTCCAGGTCGTCACCGGATCGTGCGTGGGCTGGAACCGCCACGCCAGGTGCACCACGGCGTCGGCGTCGGCCACGTACTGGGCGAGCCGGGGCCCGTCGCCGTCGTCGGACAGGTCGACGGCCGCCCACTCGACGCCGGGGACCTCCAGGCCCGGCAGCCGGCGCGCCAGCCCCAGGACGGAGCCGACCCGCTCCTCGGCGGCCAGGGCACGCACCACGCTGGTGCCCACGTTCCCGGTGGCGCCCGTGACGACCACCCTCAGTCGCGAACTCGGGTTCATGTCTTCGACACTCCGCCATCCGGGCGGTGTCCGCACCTCGACCCGCCCGAAGGTGACGGAACGTGACCATCTGGGTAGCGCAAGTGACCGTCCCTGAGCACCATGGAGCGACGCACGCGAGACCGGGGGGCCCGCCACGGAGGAACCCCATGCTGCTGCCCGACCGGAACACCGTCGAACGGCTCCTCCGGCACTACCGCGACCAGGAGCGCACGGTCCGCGCCGCCCCCGGCGACCTCACCGTCCGGCGGCGCTTCGAGGACACCGCCTACACCCTCTGCGTCCTCATGGGCGTCCGCTCCATCCAGGAAGCCCTGCACGCCGCCGAACGCTACGTCGCCCCCGGCACCGCCCGGGCTCCCCGCGCACCCCTGTGACGGCGCCGCCCGCGCGCGGCGCGTAGGGCAGCGCCGACACGGCGCAGACCGCGGCCGCGAGCAGCGGGACCGCGGACAGGGAGCCGGCCGCCACCGGACCGGCCACCGCCGCGCCGACCGCGAAGCCGGTGATCTTCAGGCTCGCGCCGGTCGTGAACACCCGGCCCCGCAGCCGCGACGGCGTCTCCGCGTGCCGGACCGCGAACAGGGCCGTCAGCTGCGGGCCCTCGGCCGCCCCCGCCACCGCGAACGCCACCCCGAGGACCGCCGCCGCCCCCAGTGCCACCGCCCCGCCCGCCGGCCCCGTCCCGCCCGCCGCCCCGCCCACCGCCGCCCAGGCCGCCGCCTGCGCCAGCGCCCCGCCCCACAGCAGCCGCCCCGGCGGCACCGCGCACCCCCACCGGGCGTGCGCCGCCGTGGCGGCGAGCCCCGCGCCCGCCGCCACCGACAGCAGCAGCGCGCCCCGCCCGGAACCGCCGAGCGCCCGCGCCCCGAGCGCCGGGAGACAGGCGGCGACCATCCCCTGCGCGGTGGCGCAGCCGACCGACGTGAGCGTCGCCCGCAGCAGCGGCCCGCGCCGGAACACGGCGCCGACGCCTTCGGCGCCCGCCGCACCGCGCGGCGGCGGGGCGGCGGCGGGCAGGGTCCAGGCGACCGGGGCCGCCGCCGCGACCAGCGCCGCCGCGAGGACCAGGGCGGCCGGCGCCCCGAGCAGCAGCGCCGCGACCGCGGCCAGCGCCGGGCCGGCGAGCGCCGCGAGGGAGAACGTCAGCGCGTCGAGGCCGTGCAGCCGGGCCATCCGGCCGGCGGGCGCCAGCCGCGGCAGCTGAGCCGTCCACCCGCCCGCGAGCGCCGGACCCGTCAGCCCGGCGGCCACCGCGAGCAGCGCCGTCACCGCGAACGGCAGCCGGCCGAGCCCCAGCAGCACGGCGCCGAGCCCTGCCGCGTACAGGACGAGCGCGCCGGCCAGCAGCCGCCCCGGCCACCGCGACCGGTCCAGGAGCGCCCCGAGGAGCGGGCCGCCGACCGCCGCCGCGACGGTGGCGCAGGCCAGCAGCGTCCCGGCGCGGGCCGTCGAGCCGGCGACCGCGAACCCGGCGAGCGCCAGGGCCGGCCCGGACATCTCGTCCCCGGTGCGGGCGGCGAGCGCCCCCGCCAGATGGGCGGCGACTCCTCGGCAAGGCGAGGGACGGCGGGGCGAGGGACGGCGAGGGGAGGGGCGGCGAGGCTTTCGCGAACGGATGCGCATGGCGCCGGACCCTACGGAGGTAACTCAAAAGCGCGCAATATGCGTTACATTCCACGGATGCCCGTGCTCCCTGACCGGTCCACCCGGCACTCCACCGTCGCCATGGCCCTGCGCACTGCCGCCCTCGTCAACGCGCTGGCCGACCCGGCGGCCGGCCCCGCCGAGATCGCCGCCGTGCTCCTCGCCCACGGCGAGCCCGCCCCCGTCGAGGTGACCGCCGAGGACGTCACCCTGATGCGCGGCGCCGCCGTGCACCTCCGGGAGGTGTTCGCCGCCGGCTCGGCCGACGAGGCCGCCGCCCTCCTCAACACCCTCCTCGCCGCCCACACCGGGCCCCTCCGGCTCACCTCGCACGCCGGCACCGCCCCCTGGCACCCGCACGCGGACGCCTCCGACGACGCCCCCTGGACGCCGTGGTTCCTGGCCTCCGTCTGCCTGGCGCTCACCGTCCTGCTGTGGGAGCGGCAGGCCCCGCCCGGCCGGACGTGCGCCTCCCCGGCCTGCGGGCGGGTGTTCGTCGCCCACGGCAGCGGGCCCGAGCGCCGGTACTGCTCGCGGCGGTGCGCCACCCGCGAGCGCGTCGCCGCCCACCGGCGGGCCCGCGCACCGAGGTTGTCGTGAGTCCGGACGGGCGCCGGGTCAGAGGCGGGCCGCCCGGCGGCGCCAGGCCCACAGCGCGAGGGCGGAGACGCAGGCGGAGGCGACCAGGGTGAGCGGCAGCGCCACCGACGGGGTCTCCCCGGCGGGCGCGGCGGCGGGGGCCGGCCCGGGCGCCGCGGCCGGCGGGGCGCCGGCTCCGCCGCGCACCGTGACGGGCCGGGTGCCGGACTCGGCCGCCGGCGGCGACTTCGGCGGCAGCAGGGAGCCGACCGGCTGCACCTTGCCCGCCGCCGCGAAGCCCCAGTCGAGGAGCGAGCGGGCCTCCTCGTACACGGCGAGCCCGCCGCCCGACTGCGGGTTCATCACCGACACGACCAGGGTGCGGTCGCCGCGGCGGGCGGCGGCGACGAGCGTGTTGCCCGCGTTGCTGGTGTAGCCGTTCTTGATGCCGATGATGCCCGGGTAGCGGCCGACGCCGTCCGCGCCGGTGACGAGCCGGTTGGTGTTGGCGATGCCGTACGACCAGGAGCCCGCCGGGAAGTCCGCGTAGGCGGTCGAGCAGTAGCGGGTGAACTCCGGGTCCTGGAGGCCCGCCCGGCCGAAGACCGCCAGGTCGTACGCCGACGACACCTGGCCCGGCGCGTCGTAGCCGTCCGGCGAGACCACCCGGGTGTCCCGCGCCCCCAGCGACCGGGCCTTCTCCTGCATCTGGCGGGCCATCGACTCCCAGCCGCCGCTCATCGCCGCGAGGACGTGCACGGCGTCGTTGCCGGAGCTGAGGAAGACGCCGTTCCACAGGTCGGAGACGCGGTACGTGTACCCCTCCTTCACCCCGACGAGGCTGCTGCCCTCCCCGATCCCTCTCAGCTCCTCGTCGGCGACCGTGTGCCGCGCGTCCGCCTTGTGGTGCGGCAGCGCGGTCAGCGCGAACAGGGCCTTCAGCGTGCTGGCCGGCGGCAGCTTCCGGTGCGCCGAACGGGCGGCGAGCACCTCTCCCGTACCGGCGTCCGCCACCACCCAGGACAGCGCCGACACGGCCGGCACGGCCGGCGCGCCGGCCAGCCGCTGCACCTGCGTCCCGGGCCGGTCGAGCCGCGCCGGGTCCACGAACCGCCGCGCGGGAGGGGTCGGTTCGCCGGCGGCACCCGGGCCGAGGACGGGAGCGGACGCGGCGGTGCGGAGCGGGGGCGTGGCGCCGGCCACGGGGGCGGAGAGCACGAGCAGCATCGCGGCGGAGCCCGCGGCGGCATGGCGAAGAGCTGACGTGACGATCATTCGGCCACCGTAGGAAGCGGCGGAGGAGCCCGCAGGACGAAGTGCGCCACCCGGCGTAGCGAACGCGACGCCCGGCGGCGCGTCGTGCCGCCGGGCGGGTGACGGACAGTCAGCGGCCCTTCCGGTGGAGCCGTACGCGCCCCTAACCCGGCGCGCGGACAACCGGGTTGACCCTAGGATGCGGGCTTGCCCCGAACGGGCGACCGCCCGGGGGCCTCACCCGTCGTCAGGAGTGGATGGACATGGACGCACGTCCCGGAGCCGCCCCCGCCCCCGGTCCGTACCGGCTCGACCCGGCCGGCGGATGCCCGCACGCCGCCAACGCCCGGCTGCTCGCCCGCGGCGCCGTCGCGCCGGTGGTGCTGCCCGGCGGCATCGACGGCATGGCCGTCCTCGGCCACGACGCCCTCCGCGACTTCCTCGCCCACCCGGACGTCGCCAAGGACCCCCGGCACTTCACCGCGCTCGCCGAGGGCCGCATACCCGAGGGGTGGCCGCTGCGCACCTTCGCCACCCTCCCCGGCATGATGACCGCCGACGGCGCCGACCACCGCCGGCTGCGCACCCTCGTCAGCAGCGCCTTCACCGCCCGCCGCGTCGAGGAGCTGCGCCCGCGCGTCGAGGCGGTGACGGAGGGTCTGCTCGACGGCCTCGCCGGCGCCGCCGCGGCCGGCGACGGCGTCGCCGACCTGCGCCGCCACTACGCCCTGCCGCTGCCGCTCGGCGTCATCTGCGAACTCCTCGGCGTCGACCCCGCCCACCAGGACCGGCTGCACCGCCTCTCCAGCCTGGTCGTCGCCACCGACACCCCGCCCGAGCAGGCCGTCGCCGCCAACCGCGAGCTGCTGGACCTGCTCGCCGGCATCGCCGCCGCGAAGGCGGCGGCGCCCGGCGACGACCTGACGAGCGCGCTCCTCGCCGCCCGCGACGAGGACGGCGACCGGCTCACCCAGCCGGAGCTCATCGGCACCCTGCTCCTGCTGATCGTCGCCGGCCACGAGACCACCCTCAACCTCGTCACCAACGCCGTCCGCGCCCTGTGCGCCCACCGCGACCAGCTCGCCCTGATCGCCGACGGCCGGGCGACCTGGGCGGACGCCGTCGAGGAGACCCTGCGCTGGGACAGCCCCGTCAGCTACTTCCCCTTCCGCTACCCCACCCGGGACCTGACGATCGACGGCACCCCGATCCCCCGGGGCACCCCCGTCCTCGCCGGATACGCGGCGGCGGGCCGCGACACCACGGCCCACGGCCCGGACGCCGGCCGCTTCGACGTCACCCGCGCCGGGACCGCCAAGCACCTCTCCCTCGGCCACGGCCCCCACTACTGCCTGGGCGCCCCGCTGGCCCGGATGGAGGCGGCGATCGCGCTCGAAGCGCTCTTCACCCGCTTCCCCGCGCTCGACCTGGCCGTCCCCGAGACCGGCCTGGCGCGGCACGCCGGCTTCGTCGGCAACAGCGTGCGCGCCCTGCCCGTCCGGCTAGGAACCCCCGCCCGGTAGCCGGCCGGACCCGGCGCCGGCCGGTCGAGGACGTCGGCGGCGGGCCGACGGCCGGGCGCGGCGCCCCTCGCCCGGGCCGTCCGGCCCCCGGGGCGGCGGCCGTTCAGGCGCGGCGGCGCCGGTCCGCCGAGGGGGCCGCCGCGCCGGGAGGGGAGCCGGGGGAGGCCCGGAGGGCGGAGACGAGGCGCAGCAGCCGGTCCTCGTTCCCGGCGAGTCCCGCCGCGCGCAGCGCCGCGTCCGCCTCCGCCATCGGGTTCGTCAGCATCATCCCCGCGTACGGGGCGAGCCGCGGGTCCGTCAGCACGGCCTGGGTGGATTCGAGGAGGCGCAGATACGCCTGGGCCGCGGCGCGCTCGGTGGCGCTGATGGTCGTGGTCATGTCGGGCTCCCTCTCGACGGCTTGACGCACCCCACCTTCTCGTACGGGTCTGACAACGCCCCTCAGGCCCGCCCGCGCAGCCGCGTGAGAAGCCGTTCCAGGAACACCCGCTGCCCGGCGACGAGCAGGGGCTCCGCCGCCTCCGGCGCGAACCAGCCGACCCGGTCCAGCTCCGGGAACTCGACCCGCGCCCCCGAACGGGGCGGCCACTCCAGCGTGAAGGTGCCCGGCACGACGTCCGCCGGGTCCAGGTCGCCCTCCACCGCCCACACGGTGACGGTCTTTCCGCCCGCCTGCCGCACCTCGCCGAGGTCGAGCCAGTCGCCGTCCGGCACCGGCAGTCCCAGCTCCTCCCGGAACTCGCGCCGCGCCGCGTCCCGGGGATCCTCCTCCGGCCCGTACTCGCCCTTGGGCACGGTCCACGCGGCCTCGTGGCGGCGCGCCCAGAACGGCCCGCCCATGTGCCCGACGAGCACTTCGATCCCGTCGTCCGCCGTCCGTCGGAAGAGGAGTAGACCCGCACTGCGTGTGACCGGCATGCCGTCAGTCTGCCCGCGCGGGCCCCGCCCCGCAGCCGAGGAGGGGTCAGGCGGGCGCGTCCCCGGGGCGGTCCGCCGGCACGGAGCCCTGTCCACGGTCTTCCGCCGGTACGGAGCCCGGTACGGAGCCCAGTCCTGGGCCCGGTCCGGGGGCCTGCCCCGCGAGGTGTGCCAGGACGGCCGCGGCGACCGCGCGCCCGTCGGCCGCCGCCCGCAGGGCCGGCCGGCCGCCGCACAGCAGGCCGCCGGCCGCGAACACGCCCGGCATCGGCGGGCCCGCCGGACCCCGCCCGCCGGGCGCGGACGCCAGGCCGGCCGCCCGGGCGAGTTCGTGCTCCGGGACCCAGTCGCCGGTGAGGACGAGCGTGTCGCACCGCAGGCTCCGCGTCCGCCCGTCCCGGTCCCGTACCGTCACCCCCTCCAACCGCCCCCGGCCCGTCAGCTCCGTCACCGTCGTGCGGGTGAGCACCGGGACGCCCCGGACGCCGGCCGCCGCCCGCGGCGCCTCCGCCACCACGGCCGCCACCGCGACGCCCGCCCGGCGCAGCAGCCGCACGGCGTGTCCGGCCTCGGGACCGTCGCCGACGACCACGGCGCGCCGCCCGACCTGCTCCGGGCGGGCGCCGGTCATGGCCACCGTCCGCTGCAGCTCACCGGTCGTCAGGACGCCCGGCGCGCGGGTGCCGGGGAGCAGCCGGGCCGCGCGGGACCGTTCGCGGGCGCCCGTCGCCAGGACCACCGCGCGCGCCTCGACGGTCCCCAGGCCGGTCGGCGCGGTCGTGTCGAGCCGCAGCGGGCCCGCCCAGCCGGTGGCCGACACGCCGGTGCGCACGACGGCGCCGGACCGGATCGCCGCGCGGACCGCCCGCCGCGCGTACCGGGGGCCGTCCAGGGCGCGGCCGCGCGCGTCGGCGCCGAACCCGGGGCGCGGGCAGTGGCGCGGCACGCCGCCGGCCTCCGGCTCGCGCTCCAGCACCTCGACCCGTCCGGCGCCCGCCGCCGCGAGCGCCGCCGCCGCGGCGAGCCCCGCCGGGCCGGCGCCGACGACCAGCACGTCGACGGAGCCCACCGTCCTCCCGTCCGGGTGCCGCGTGTTCACCGGGCCCGGGCCCCCTTCCGGTACTCCTCGAACAGGGCGCGCAGGGCGGGCCGGCAGTGGGCGCCCTGGCAGCGGCCGGCCCCGGCGCGGGTGCGGCGGCGCAGCCCGCCGAGCCCGGCCGGCGGCACCACCGACGCGAGTGCGGCGCGCACCTCGCCGCGGGTGACGTGCTCGCAGTGGCAGACGACCGTCCCGAAGTCCGGGTCGCGGGCGACGGCCGCGGCGTCCCGGTAGGGGCGGGGGAACGCCTCGCCGAGGTTCGGCATCCGGACCGGCGGCAGCGGTTGTTCGGGTCCGGTCCGCAGGCCGCACTCGGCGAGCAGGCCGAGGACGTGCTCGGCGAGGGCGAGGGAGGCGGACAGGCCCGTGGAGCGGATCCCGCCGACCGTGACGTACCGCAGCGCGGGTCGGGCGGCGCACGCGTAGTCGTCCCGGCCGGTGGCGGCCCGCAGCCCGGCGTACGCGGCCGTCACCTCCTCCTCGACCAGCGCGGGCACGATCCGGGCGCCCCGGTCCCGCAGCCCGGCGAGACCGTCGGCGGTGGTGCCGGTCGCCGTGCGGTCGTCCAGGTCCTCGGCGGTCGGGCCGAGCAGGACGTTCCCGTAGACGGTGGGCGCGACCAGGACGCCCTTGCCGAGCGGGCCGGGCACGGGCAGCAGGATGTGGCGGACGAGGTCGCGGGCGGCCTTGTCGTACACGAGCAGCTGGCCCCGGCGGGGCGTCACGGTGAAGTCGCCGACGCCGAGCAGGGCGTCGAAGCAGTCGGCGGCGAGCCCGCAGGCGTTGACGAGGAAGCGGGCGGTGAGCGGGCCGCGGGTGGTCGTCAGCCGGTGCCCGTCCGGGGCGGTGGCGACGTGCGTCACCCGGCGGCCGAGGTGCAGGTCGACGCCGGAGAGCACCGCCTGGGTGGCGTACGCGAGGGTGGTGGTCCAGGGGCAGATCAGCGACTCGCCCGGCACGGCCAGCGCGGCGAGCGCGCCGGGGCCGAGGTGGGGCTCGCGGCGGCGGAGTTCGGCCGCGCCGAGGATCCGGGTGGCGTGGTGGCCGTTGCGGGCCGCCTTGGCGGCGAGCCCGGGGAGCGCGGCCCGCTGCTGCTCGTCCCAGGCGACGAGCAGCGCGCCGACGGGTTCGACGGGGATGCCGGTCTCGGCGGCGTAGTGGGTGAGCAGCCGGTGGCCGGCGCGGACCAGCCCGGCCTCCAGGGTGCCGGGCACGGCGTCGAAACCGGTGTGGAGGATCGCCGTGTTGGCCTTCGAAGTGCCCTCGCCGACGTCGTCCGCCGCCTCGACGAGCGCGACCCGCAGCGGGTACCGGGCGAGCGCGCGGGCGATCGCGCACCCGACGACACCGGCCCCCACGACCACGACGTCGTACGCGGCTCCCGCTCCGTCCGGGGCCCGGCTCCGGCCGTCGGTGATCCTGCCCGCCCGGGCCGTGGTCACGCCGCCCCCTCGGGGGCCGGCGCCGGACGGTCCAGCAGGGCCGTGACCTCCGCGCGGAACCGGCCGAGCCGGTCCGCCGCCTCGTCCGCCGAGATCGCGGGCTCGTACACGGCGGACGGCTTCCACGGCGGTACGGCCTCCGGGACGGCGAGGTCCGGGTCGTGGCCGAGGAGGGCCAGCGCGCCGGCGCCGAGCGCCGTCGCGTCCGGCAGCGCGGCCACCTCCACCGGCAGCTGGAGGAGGTCCGCCTGGGTCTGCATCAGCAGCGCCGACCGGGTGAGGCCGCCGTCCGCGCGCAGCGACTCCAGGGGCGCGCCCCGGTCCGTGGCGGCGGCCCCGGCGAGTTCGACGACCTGGGCGGCGATGCCCTCGACCAGGGCCCGCACCAGGTGACCGCGGCCGGTGTCGAGGCCCAGACCGGTGAGTGTGCCGCGGGCGTCGCCGCGCCACCAGGGGGCGGCGAGCCCGGCGAGCGCGGGCACGAAGGCGACGCCGCCGCTGTCGGGCACCGAGCCGCCGACGGCGTCGAGGTCGCCGGCGCCGCCGATCACGCCGAGGTCGGTGAGCCAGCGGACGGCGGACGCGACCGCGAACACCTGCCCGTCGAGGCAGTGTTCGGTACGGCCCCGCAGCCGCCAGGCGACGCAGCCGACGAGGCCGGTGGTGGTGCGGCGGGGCCGCGGTCCGGTGCGGGCGAGGAGGAACGCGCCAGTCCCGTAGGTGCACTTGGCGGCGGCGGGCGCGGTGGCGCTCTGGGCGAGGAGGGCGGCCTGCTGGTCGACGACGAGCCCGGTGAGGGGGAGCGGCGGGCCGAACGCCGTGGTGACGCCGACCGGTTCGTCGCAGTCGACGATCCGGGGCAGCCGCTCGCCGCCGAGTCCGTAGCGGTCGAGGGCGGGCGCGGACCAGGCGACGGCGGCCGGGTCGAGGAGTCCGGTGCGGCCGGCGGTGGCGGCGTCGGTGACGTAGGCGCCCGTCAGACGGTGGACCAGCCAGGCGTCGCTGGTGGTCACCACGCCGGCGCCGGTGGCGTGGCGGCGGATCCAAGCCATCTTCGGGGCCGCGAAGTACGGGTCGACGGGCAGGCCCGTCAGCTCCGTCAACTCCTCTTCATGCGCCCCGAGTTCGGCGCAGATGCCGGCCGCTCTGCGGTCCTGCCAGACGAGGGCGTCGGTGAGCGGCGCGCCGGTGGCCGGGTCCCAGGCGAGGACCGTCTCGCCCTGGTTGGCGAGGCCCACGGCGACCACCGGGACGCCGGCGTCGGCGAGGGCCGCGCGGCCCGCCGCGACGACGGATCCGTACAGCTCGCCGGGGTCGGCCTCGACGCGCCCGCCGGGCAGATGGCGGGGCGTGACCGGCGCCGTACCGCTGCCGAGGACCCCGCGCCGGGGGCACAGGACGAGCGCCTTGGTGCCGGACGTGCCTTGGTCGACGGCGAGTACCGGGCCGCCCGTCATGAACCTGCTCCCGTCCTGGAGTCCACCGCCCGGTGATCACCGGGTCACGGAAAGGGGTCAGGCTCGCGGCCCGCCGCCCGCCCGTCAAGTGCGTCCCCGTGAACCTGTCAGGTAGGGCACCAGTACCTGAGAGTAGCTCAAATAACGACTCTGGCCGGATAGTTGCGATCACCGCAGCGATACGGACGATCACCTTCGGTCGCGCCTATAGTGAGCGCGCTCGCCGAGGGGCGGGCCACACCCGCACCACCCGCCCCACACCGCCGCGCCCCACCCCGCGCCCGACCGAGGACCGATGATCACGCCGACCGCCCGGCCCGCCCCGTCCGGCCGCACCACCCCGCCCGGCCGCCCCGTCCGGCCCGCCGGGTCCCCGCCGCCCGGCGCCGCCCGGCCGGCGCGGGCCCGCCGCACCGCCCGCTGATGCCCGGTCCCGCCTTCCGGCCCGTCTTCCACCCGGCGGGTCACGACCACGCCCTGCGGCACGCCCTCCAGGACCTGCGCACCGGCCGCTGGGGCGAGATGGCCCGCCTGCTCGCGGACGCCGCCGGCACCGGCTGGGACAGCTGGACCCGCCGCACCCAGATCCTCGCCACCGTCGCCGCCGGCACCGACGTCGTCCACGCCTGGCGCACCGAGGAGCCCGACAGCCCCGCCGCCGCCGTCATGCACGGCCGGGTCGCCGTCGAACGGGCCGTCCGCGCCCACCGCTCCGGGCACGCCCGCTCCCGCCCGCTCCGGCAGGAGGCGTGGACCGCCTGCCGCGAGGCCGCCGAACGCGCCCCCGCCGACCCGGTGCCCTGGATCGGCTTCCTCGCCCTCGCCGCGCTCGACGCCGCCGCCCCCGGCGCCGGACCCCACCGCGTCCCGCCGCCCGCGCCGATGCTGCCGCCCGGCCCCTGGGGGCTGCTCGCCGAGGTCCAGAAGCGCGACCCGTACAACCGCGAGGCGTACCACCGGATGCTCCAGTACCTCTGTGCCCGCCGCGAGGGGCCGCTCACCGAGGCCGTCAACTACGCGCAGTGGGCGACCTCTTCCGCGCCGCGCGGCTCCGCCCTGCACGCCCTGCCGCTCTATGTGCGGGTCGAGCGCTACCGCCGCGACCGTGGGTACGAGCACGCGCTGGACCTGCACTGGGTCGCCGAGGACGCGGTCCGCGAGGCGCAGCGGGCGATGGACGCCTGGTTCCTGTTCTGCGCGCCCCCGGAGGCGTCCCAGCTGGACCTCAACCACCTGGCGCACGCCCTCTTCGGCGCGCTGCGCTTCACCGACGCCGCGCGGGTCTTCGAGGCCCTCGGCGCGTACTACACCCCCGCGCCCTGGGCGTACCGCACCCCGCGCCCGGACGACCGCGCCCTCGCCGAGGAGGTCTTCCTGCGCGCCCGCGCCCGCTGCCTCGCCGGCTGAACCCGCCCGCTCCCGCCGCCGGGGGCCGGGCCCCCGCCCGTACCGCTCGTCCCTCCGTCCCGTCCCCCTCCGAAAGGTGCCCCGATGTCCCGCACCACCCCCGCGGACGCGCCGACCACCCCGCCCGCCGGCTTACCGGACGAGGAGGCCCGGCTGCGCGAGCTGGGCTACCAGCCGGTGCTCGCCCGCCGGATGGGAGGCTTCGGCAACTTCGCCATCAGCTTCTCGGTCATCTCCGTCCTCTCCGGCTGCATGACCCTGTACGGCTTCGGGCTCGGCACCGGAGGCCCCGCCGTCATGCTGTGGGGCTGGGCCGGCGTCGGCCTCTTCGTCCTCTGCGTCGGTCTCGCGCTCGCCGAGGTGACCAGCGCCTACCCCACCTCCGGGGCGCTCTACTACATGGCCGACCGGCTCGGCGGCCGGCGCTGGGGCTGGTACACCGGCTGGCTCAATCTGCTCGGTCTGCTCGGCGCGATCGCCGGCATCGACTACGGCGCGGCCCTCTTCACCGGCGCCTTCCTCAACCTCCAGTGGGGCTTCGAGCCCACCCCCGGCTCCACCTTCCTGATCTTCCTGGCGATCCTGCTGCTGCACGCCGCCCTCAACCTCTTCGGCGTCCGCCTCGTCAGCGTGCTCAACTCGATCAGCGTCTGGTGGCACCTGGCCGGCGTCGCCGTCATCGTCGGCGCGCTCGCGATCGTCCCCGACCGGCACCAGCCGGCCTCCTTCGTCTTCACCGAGTTCGTCAACGACACCGGCTGGGCCAACCCGTTCTACGTCGCCGCGATCGGCCTGCTCCTCGCCCAGTACACGTTCTCCGGCTACGACGCCTCCGCCCACCTCTCCGAGGAGACCGCCAATGCCTCGGTGGCGGCGGCCAAGGGCATCGTCCGCGCCATCTGGGTCTCCTGGATCGCCGGCTTCGCGCTCCTCGCCGGACTCACCTTCGCCATCCAGGACTACGCCGGGACCGTCGGCAGCGCGACCGGGGTGCCGCCCGCGCAGATCCTGCTCGACGCGCTCGGCACCGGCGGCGCGACCGCCCTGCTGCTCGTCGTCATCGTCGCCCAGCTCTTCTGCGGCAACGCCGAGGTGGCCGCCGCCAGCCGCATGGTCTTCGCCTTCAGCCGCGACAATGCCCTTCCGGCGTCCGCGACCTGGCGGAAGGTCAGCCGCCGCACCCGCACCCCGGTGCCGGCCGTCTGGCTCTCCGTCGGCGCCGCGGCCGTGCTCGCCCTGCCGTCGCTGTACTCGGCGACCGCCTACGGCGCGGTCACCGCGATCAACGTCATCGGCATCACCCCCGCCTACGCGATCCCGATCTTCCTGCGGCTGAGGGCCGGGCGCGCGTTCACGCCCGGCCCGTGGAGCCTCGGCCGCTGGAGCAGGCCGATCGGCTGGACCGCGGTCGCCTGGGTCGCGGTGGTGACCGTCCTCTTCTGCCTGCCCCAGAAGAGTCCGGTGACCGTCGACACCATGAACTACGCGGTGATCGCCCTGGCCGCCGTGCTGCTGCTGGCGACCGTGTGGTGGTACGCCGCCCGGCGCTCGTACGGCACGCCGACCGCGTACGGCGGCAGTGCCCGCGAGGAGGCGGAGATCGCCGACGGGCTCGTCTGAGCCCCGCGGGTCCGGCCGTTCAGAGGCTGTACTCGTACGTCCAGGCCGCCTCCTGGGCGGAGAAGTCGATGTCCGTGACCTCCAGGACGTGCCCGTGCTGGTCGCTCACCACCCGGTGGACGCTCAGCCGGGCCGCTCCGCCGGCCGCCGCCCCCGCGGCTCCGGCCGGGACCCGGACCGACTCCCGGTGGGTGGCCCGCAGGCCCGCCTGGTGCATCCAGTGGTACAGGAGCCGCAGGTCGGGCCGGCCGCCCCAGGACCGGGTCCGCCGGTAGCGGGCCAGCTGCGGGATCTCGTCGAGCGCCGGCCGGGAGAACCAGGACACCGCGCGCTGGAGCTCCCGGCCCTGCGGGGCGAGCACCCGGTGCCGGTGGACCAGCGTCGGTTCGCCCGGCGCGAGGTGCAGCCGCGGGGCCAGCGCAGCGGGCGGCGGCTCCCAGCCGAGCGAGGCCCGCACCAGGGCGTCCGCCGCGCGCGAACCGCCCGGGAAGACCGGCCGGGCCGCGGCGGGCGCCGACGGCGGCCCGGACGGCGGGAGTCCGTCGTCGGCCGGGCCGTCCGCGGCGAACGTGCCGCGCCGGTCGGTGACCACCAGCCGTTCCTCGCGCAGCAGTTGGAGCGCGCTCCGGACGGTCTGCCGGTTCACGTGGTACCGCTGCGCCAGGGACCGCTCCGACGGCAGCCGGCCGCCGGGGGCCAGGGTGCGGCGGACGAGGTCGTCCCGCAGGGCGGCGGCGACCCGCAGATAGCGCGGGACCTCCCCGTCCGGGGGTTCGGCGCCGGCGCCGGCGCCGGCGCGGTGGGACGCGGCGCCGGGTACGGCGCGGTGGGGTACGGCGTCGGGTACGGCGCGGTGGCATTCAGCGTCGGATACAGCGTCGGGTACGGCATCGGGTACGGCCATGATCCACCCCTTCTTCGCTCAGCGTGACAGCGTGGGCCGTATGGGTGATCACTTCCTATCATTGGTCTAAACCATTCCGCCAGTGCGGCCGTGCAGAGTGGCCGAAACCCGCGTCGCGCCCTGTAATGGGGACCAGGCGACAGGACCGGCCGATGCCGGCGGTGGAACAGGGGTGAGGCCGGATGACGACGCCCTCGGAACGCGCCCGCCACGGCCGTGCGGCCCGCAAAAGGGTCCCGCGCTCCTCCCACGGACGATGGATACCGAGCTCCCAGCGCCCCGACCCGCTCACCGTCCTGGAGAAGCAGGCCGCCGACCGCCTCCCCGACCTCGCCCCCGTCCGGTACGGACGGATGGCCGCCTCCCCCTTCGCCTTCCTGCGCGGCGCCGCCGCCGTCATGGCCGCCGACCTCGCCGCCACCCGCAACACCGGCCTCACCGTGCAGCTCTGCGGCGACGCCCACCTCCTCAACTTCGGCGTCTACGCGTCACCCGAACGGACGCTCCTCTTCGACGTCAACGACTTCGACGAGACCCTGCCCGGCCCCTTCGAATGGGACGTCAAGCGGCTCGCCGCCAGCGTCACCGTCGCCGCCCTCCAGAACGGCTGCCCCCGCGCCAAGGCCCACCGCGCCGCGCTCACCGCCGCCGAGTCGTACCGCGCCACCATGCGCCGCCTCGCCGGGCTCGGCGAACTCGCCGTCTGGTACGAGCGCATCGACGCCGACGACATCGCCGCCCTCGCCCGCCCCCGCGCACGCGACCGGGTCGCCCGCGGCCTCGCCAAGGCCCGCCGCCGCACCAGCCTCCAGGCGCTCGACAAGCTCACCGTCCGGGACGACGCAGGCGGACGGCGCCTCGCCGACGACCCGCCGCTCCTGGAACGCGTCACCGACCTCGACCGGATCACCCTCGGCGCGGTCTTCGGCGACTACCGCGGCTCGCTCCCCGAGGAACGCCGGATCCTCCTCGACCGCTACACCTTCCGCGACGCCGCCCGCAAGGTCGTCGGCGTCGGCAGCGTCGGCACCCGCTGCTTCGTCGTCCTCCTCGAAGGCCGCGACGACGGCGACCCGCTGATCCTCCAGGTCAAGGAGGCCGGCCGCTCCGTCCTGGAGGCGTACCTGCCGCCCACCGTCCACCCCCACCAGGGCCGGCGGGTCGTCTGCGGCCAGCGCCTCACCCAGGCCGCCAGCGACATCTTCCTCGGCTGGATGACCGGGCCCGAGCAGCGCCACTTCTACTGGCGCCAGTTGCGGGACATGAAGGGCTCGGCCGAGGTCGAGACGATGACGCCGTCGCTGCTGCGCGACTACGCCCGGCTCTGCGGCCGGGCCCTGGCCCGCGCCCACGCCCGCTCCGGCGACCGCATCGCCATCGCCGCCTACCTCGGCTCCTCCGACGTCTTCGACCGCGCCGTCGCCGACTTCGCCCTCGCCTACGCCGGACAGAACGCCGACGACTACGCGAGCCTCGGCGCTGCCATCGCCGCGGGCGTCGTCACGGCGGCCCCGGGCCTCTGATCCCGCCCCGGCCCGGAGCCGCCGCCCGCCTCACCCGCCGAGACGCAGGGGCGGCTCCGCCGGGGTCTCCGGGACCGGCCCGAACAGCGCCGCCCGCAGCACGTCCGGCGCGAACAGGCGGGAGAACGGCGCCGTGAGCGTCAGCACCGCCCGGAACGGCACGCCCACCACGGCGTCGCCGGCCGCCCGCTCCTGCACCCGGGCCAGATACCAGCCGGCCACCCGGTCCGCCGGCTTCGACCGGGCCGCGTCGCCCGTCGCGCCCGGCATCTTCTTGTCGGCGCCCGCCGAGATGTCCCACGCCTGCCGGGAGGCGTCGAGCAGCGCCCGCTGCACCCGCAGCGTGGTCGGCGTCCGCCGGGGGTCGGCCAGCGCCCGGCGCAGCGCGACCGCCGTGAGCGCCGCCACCGCCATGCCCTGCCCGTAGATGGGGTTGAAGGCGCACAGCGCGTCGCCGGTGGCGAGGAAGCCGGCCGGGCGGCGGCCCGGACGGTCGTACCGGCGGCGGATGTTCGCGGTCTGCCGGAAGCCGTGCACGGGTCCGGCCGGCTCCGCTGCGGCCAGCCACTCGCTGATCACCGGGTGCGGCATCCGCTTGGCGTACTCCTCGAACGCCCCCTCGTCGGTGGGCGGTTCGTCGCCGCGCAGCCCCGACAGGGTGACGATGTGCCGCCCGTCGTCCCCGAGCGGGACGATCACCGCGCCGTACGGCTGCCGGGGCCCGGGTACGACGTAGTAGCCGAGCGCGTCGGTGTCCGGCACCGCGTCCGTCGGCCGGTACACCCGCGAGCTGTAGGCGAGGCCGGTGTCCAGGGTCTCCTCGTGCGGCGCCTCCGCGCCGATCGCCGCCAGCCAGTCCGCCGCCTTCGTGGACCGCCCGGAGGCGTCGACCACCAGATCGGCGTCGAGGGTACGGGGCTCCCGCCCGGCGCCCGCGCCGCGCTCGCGCAGCCGGACCCCGGTGACCCGGCGGGCGGTGCCGGTCAGGCCCACCGTCTCGGTGCCCTCGATCAGTTCGACGCGCGGATCGGCGAGCACCCGCTGCCGCACCAGCCACTCCAGCTGGGGCCGCGGGCCGCTGTAGAAGTGCGCGGAGGCGGGCAGCCGGGTGAACCACTGGCCGGACTGCCACTGCACCATGTCCGTCGGCATGGCCACCTTCGGCGCGCCGAGCCCCCGCAACTCGTCGGTGAATCCGGGCAGCAGCTCGTCGAGCGCCTGCCGGCCGCCCTCGATGAGGACGTGCAGGTGCCGGCCCTGCGGCACGCCGGGCCGGGCGTCCGGCCCCTCCGGCAGGCGGTCGCGCTCGACCACCGTGACCCGTTCCGCGTGCTCGGCGAGGACCCGTGCCGCCAGGAGTCCGGCGAGACTTCCCCCGATGACCACCGCGTGACGCGTCCGGCGGCCCCCCAAGTCGTCGGCCATACCCGCCCTTTCCTGTCGTGGACCGTGAAAGCTGTACCGTCCAGTATCCACGGCGACGGGGGCGCGGCCGGGCGCGCGGCGGGGGCGGAAGGGCGCGGAGCGGGGGCGCGGGAGACGCGTGGGACCCGGCCGGGGGTCCGTTTCCGGTCAGTCCCCGGGGCCGAGTTCGGCGAGGGCGGCGGTCAGCCACTCCACCCAGAAGCGCTCCAGGTCGATGCCGCCGCGCAGCACCAGGTGGCGCAGCCGGTCGGGTTCGGCGGCGCGCCGCTCGGGCGGGAAGTCCCGCTCCTCGATGCGGTGGTACGCGTCGAGCTGGGCACGGTGCAGCGCGAGGTGGCGCTCCAGCTCGGCGCGCAGCCCGGCCGAGCCGACCACCGCGGCGGCCCGCATCCGCAGCAGCAGCGCGGACCGCAGCGGCTTGGGGTCCTCGGCGGCGCCGACCCAGGCGCGCAGCGACTCCCGGCCGGCGGGCAGCACCTCGTACTCCTTGCGCTGCCCGCGCACCGGCACCGGGGAGGGCAGGGCGCGGATCTGCCCCGCCTCCTCCAGCCGCCCCAGCTCACGGTAGATCTGCTGGTGGGTCGCCGACCAGAAGTAGCCGATCGACTTGTCGAAGCGGCGCGTCAGTTCGAGGCCGGAGGACGGCTTTTCGAGCAGCGCGGTGAGGATCGCGTGCGGGAGGGACATGCACGCATCCTAGGATCGGCCGGCCGCGGTGCTCACGGTGCGGGCGTCACAGGGTGGCGGCGAGCCGGGTGCCCTGGTCGATGGCCCGCTTGGCGTCCAGTTCGGCGGCGACGTCCGCCCCGCCGATGAGGTGCGCGGTGCGGCCGGCGGCGACCAGCTCGTCGTACAGGCTCCGCTGGGGTTCCTGGCCGGAGCAGAGGACGATCGTGTCGACCGGCAGCAGCTGCCGCTCGCCGTCGACGGTGAGGTGCAGGCCCTCGTCGTCGATGCGGTCGTAGGTGACGCCGGCGACCATGGTGACGCCGCGGTGCTTGAGTTCGGTGCGGTGGATCCAGCCGGTGGTCTTGCCGAGCCCGGCGCCGACCTTGGTGGTCTTGCGCTGGAGCAGGTGGACCCGGCGCGGCGGGGCGTTCCGCTCAGGCTTCCGCAGGCCGCCGCGGTTCTCGTACGAGGTGTCGACGCCCCACTGGCGGAAGTACGTCTCGGGGTCCTGGCTCGCGCCCTCGCCGCCGTCGGTCAGGAACTCGGCGACGTCGAAGCCGATGCCGCCGGCGCCGATGACGGCGACCCGCTCGCCGACCGGGGCGCCGTCGCGGAGCACGTCCAGGTAGCTGACCACGCTGGGGTGGTCCTGGCCCTCGATGCCGGGGCTGCGGGGGGTGACGCCGGTGGCGACGACGATCTCGTCGTAGCCGTCGAGGCCGGCGGCGGTGACGTGGGTGCCGAGGCGGACGTCGACGCCGTGCTCGGCGAGCTGGACGCGGAAGTAGCGCAGGGTCTCGTCGAACTCCTCCTTGCCGGGGACCCGCTTGGCGACGTTCAGCTGCCCGCCGATCTCGTCGGCGGCGTCGAAGAGGGTGACGTGGTGGCCGCGTTCGGCCGCGGAGACGGCGCAGGACAGGCCGGCGGGGCCGGCGCCGACGACCGCGACGCGCTTGGCGAGCCGGGTGGGGGAGAGGACCAGCTCGGTCTCGTGGCAGGCGCGCGGGTTGACGAGGCAGGAGGTGATCTTGAGGTTGAAGGTGTGGTCGAGGCACGCCTGGTTGCAGCCGATGCAGGTGTTGATGGTCTCGGCGCGGCCGGCGGCGGCCTTGTTCACGAAGGCGGGGTCGGCGAGGAACGGCCGGGCGAGGGAGACGAGGTCGGCGCGCCCGTCGGCGAGGATCGCCTCGGCGACCTCGGGGGTGTTGATGCGGTTGGAGGTGACGAGCGGGACGCTCACCTCGCCCATGAGCTTCTTCGTCACCCAGGTGTAGGCGCCGCGCGGCACGGAGGTGGCGATGGTGGGGATGCGGGCCTCGTGCCAGCCGATGCCGGTGTTGATGATGGTGGCGCCGGCCGCCTCGATCTCCCGGGCGAGCCGGACGACCTCCTCCAGGGTGGAGCCGCCGGGGACGAGGTCGAGCATGGACAGGCGGTAGACGATGATGAAGTCGGTGCCGACGCGCTCGCGGATCCGGCGCACGATCTCGATCGGGAAGCGGACCCGGTTCTCGTAGGAGCCGCCCCAGCGGTCGGTCCGCTGGTTGGTGGCGGCGGCGATGAACTCGTTGATGAGGTAGCCCTCGGAGCCCATCACCTCGACGCCGTCGTAGCCGGCCTCGCGGGCGAGCTCGGCGCACCGGGCGTAGTCCTCGACGGTCTGCTCGACCTCGGCGTCGGTCAGCTCGTTCGGCACGAAGGGGCTGATGGGGGCCTGGATCGCGCTGGGGGCGACGAGGCCGGGGTGGTAGGCGTACCGCCCGAAGTGCAGGATCTGCATCGCGATCCGGCCGCCCTGAGCGTGCACGGCGCCGGTGATCAGCCGGTGCTCGGCGACCTCCTCGGCGGTGGTGAGCTTGGCGCCGCCGTCCCACGGCCGGCCGGCCTCGTTGGGGGCGATGCCGCCGGTGACGATGAGGCCGGCGCCGCCGCGGGCGCGCTCCGCGTAGAAGGCGGCCATCCGCTCGAAGCCGTGCTCGGTCTCCTCCAGGCCGACGTGCATCGACCCCATGATCACCCGGTTGGGCAGGGTGGTGAAGCCGAGGTCGAGCGGGCTGAGCAGATGCGGGTACGGGGTCGTGGCGGTCACGGGGCGCCTCCTCGCGCAGGGATCGTCGAATCCTGTTGTACGGGGCGCGCCCCTGCTTATGCAACTAGTTGCAGAAGGTTCGGGGTGTGATGGTTACTACTCGGTAGAGGCGGCTCCCCGCCTTGTCCTCCCGGGCCTCACGGGCACGACGCTCACGCACGAGGACGGCGCCTTCGCGAGGCCGTCGGCCGGAAGCCGGCGGCTCGGCTCCTGGCGCCGACGACTGAAGGCCGCCGCCCCGCTCAGCCCACCCGGTCCAGCAGCAGATCCAGCTCCTCCGCCGTCAGCGGCGCCGGTACGCCCTCCGGCAGCAGACCCCGCGCCCGCAGCAGCCGGCCGACCGGGACCGCCCAGGGGCGCCGCAGCCGGGCCGCCTCCAGCAGCGCGTCGTCCGCGAGCAGCTCCGGCGCCGGGCCGGTGCGCAGCCCGGCGGGGGAGAGCACCGCGGCGTCGTCGGCCCAGCGCAGCGCCAGGTCCACGTCGTGCGTGGCCATGACCACCGTCGTGCCCGCCGCCCGCAGCCGCTCCAGGGTCTCCAGCAGCCGCTCCTGCCCGTGCGGGTCCAGTCCCGCCGTCGGCTCGTCCATGATCAGCACCCGGGGCCGCATCGCCACCGCGCCCGCGATCGCCGCCCGCTTCCGCTGGCCGAAGGACAGCAGGTGCGTCGGCCGGTCCGCGAGCGCCGTGATGTCCAGCGCCTCCAGCGCCTCCGCGACCCGCAGCCGCACCTCCTCCTCCGGCAGCCCCAGGTTCATCGGCCCGAACGACACGTCCTGCGCCACCGACGCGGCGAACAGCTGGTCGTCCGGGTCCTGCGTCACCAGCTGCACCGAGGTCCGCAGCCGTGTCAGCCCCTTCCGGTCGTACACCACCTCCGCGCCGTCCAGCAGCAGCGTCCCGCTCCCGCACCGCAGCCCGCCGCTCAGCAGCCGCAGCAGCGTCGTCTTCCCGCCGCCGTTCCGCCCGAGCAGCGCGACCGCCCGGCCCGCCGGCACGGCGAACCCGACGTCCGTGAGGACGGGCGGCCCGTCCTCGTACGCGAAACCCGCGCGCACCAGCTCCACGACCGGGGTGGGAGACGTCACGGCAGGAACCTTTCCAGGACGAGGGTGAGGGCGACGAGCCCCGCGAGGAGACCGCCCGTCGCCGCGAGGAACGGACGGGAGACGGGCGCCTCGGGCAGCAGGACCCGCAGCGTCCCGTCGTACCCCCGCCCGGCCAGACCGGTCTGGAGCCGCTGCGCCCGGTCGAAGGCGCGGACGAACGACGTCGCGCCGAGCCCGGCCAGCGACCGCCACACCGCGCCCCGGGTCGTCGCCCCGAGCCGCGCCGCCTGCGCCTGCCGCACCTTCGCCTGCGCGTCCAGCAGCAGGAACACGATCCGGTACATCACCAGGGCCACGTCCACCACCGGCGCCGGCACCCCGGCCCGCACCAGCCGCGGCAGCACGTCCGACACCGGCGTGGTGAAGGCGAACAGCAGCACCCCCAGCGAGGCCGAGGCCGTCCGCAGCAGCAGTTCACCGGCGCGGACCGGCCCGTCCGGCGCCCAGGCCACGAACCCTCCGGCACCGCCCACCGCGAACAGCAGCGGCACCGCGCCCGTGACGCAGAAGCCCAGCGGGATCCGGAAGGCCCGCCACAGCTGCCGGCCCGGCACCCCGGCCGGACCGAGCAGCACCGCGAGCGCCGCCGCGGCGACCAGGACCGCGCCCGGCCACGGCGGCAGGCACACCGCGCACAGCGTCAGACCGAAACCGAGGACGGCCTTCTCCACAGGATGGCGGCGGCGCCAGCGACTGCTGTGCGCCGCCGCGTCGATCGGCAGCATCCGCGGCTACGCGCCCCGGTCCGCGTCCGCGCCGGCGTCCGCGCCCGGCGCGCCGCCCTCGCCCCGGGCCGCCGCCCGCTCCTCGCCCTGCCGCCGACCGCGCCGCAGCCCGAAGTAGTACGCGAGGACACCGGCGCCCAGCGCCGCCTGGAGCGCGAACAGCGCCGACTCGATCTCACCGGACGGCGGCTCGTACAGCGGGCTGAACCACGGCTCGTAGTCCGGCTCGATCTTGGTGATCGCCGTCTCCGCCTCCGCGTCGGCGCCGGCGAACGGCTCCTCCTTGTGGTCGCCGAGGCCGAGCGCCAGCGGCAGCACCGCCAGCGCCGCCACCAGCGCGAGCAGCAGCGTGTTGATCTTCGCGTTCCGGCTCATCACGCCGCCGCCCCCTCGCGTCGCTTCTCCTCCGGCCGGCCGAGCACCCCGAGCCGCAGCAGGTCGCCCTTGCTGGACTGGGTGAGCAGCCGCATCACCAGGACGGTCAGCAGCCCCTCGCTCACGGCGAGCGGGATCTGCGTCAGCGCGAAGATGCCGCCGAACTTGGCGAGCGAACCCGCCACCCCGCTGCCCGGGTCGGGGAAGGCGAGCGCCAGCTGGACGCTGGTCACGCAGTACGTGGAGAGGTCGGCGACGAACGCGCCGCAGAACACGGCCGCCATCAGCGGCGCCCCGGACCGCTTCAGCAGCGCGTACGTCCCGTATCCCGCCCAGGGGCCGACGATCGCCATCGAGAAGACGTTGGCGCCCAGCGTCGTCAGTCCGCCGTGCGCGAGCAGCAGCGCCTGGAACAGCAGCGTGATCGTGCCGAGCACCGCCATGATCGGCGGCCGGAACAGGATGGCACCCAGGCCCGTACCCGTCGGATGGGAGCAACTGCCGGTCACCGACGGCAGTTTGAGCGCGGACAGGACGAAGGTGAAGGCGCCGGACGCGCCCAGCAGCAGGGTGGACTCGGGGTGGGCGCGCACCTCGCGGGTGAGCGCGCGGACGCCGTGGACGACGAACGGAGCCGCCGCGACGCCCCAGGCGGCGGCGTGGACGGGGGGCAGATACCCCTCGGCGATATGCATGATCGGGAGACCCTCTCCAGCACCTCGTGGATGGACAACGCGCCCTGGCCGGTCTCCTGGCTGACGGTAGTGCCGCCCGACTCCGCCTTCCCACCCCACGACGGTCTCCCGCGGCGGAGCAGTGGCTTCCCCTGGGGGATGGAGCCGGACCTCCCGATCACAGTGGCGAGGGCCGCACCGGTACTGCACCGGTTTCCCGAACACCAAGGCCCTGCGACAGTAGTGGGTTGACCTGCCTCATCACAATGCGGCATCGGTCACCCACGCTCCGCCGCGGGGCGCCGGCCGGGGCGGGAGAGGGCGCGTTGTCAGACCCCCGCACTAGCGTGGACCCCGTCCCAGTGCGTTGCTGCTGCTCGGACGACGAGGGGCGCCCCGGCGGCGTGGAACCCGGCCGGGGCACCCCTCGGACCCGCGTCGGACCCTGCGGTGTCAGACCTTGCGGTGTCAGACCTTGCGGTAGGCGTACGCCTCCGAGGCCGCCGCCGCCACCGCGTCGAGGTCGCCGCCCGCGCTCGCCGTCACCACGGCGGCCACCGCGCCCTCCACGAACGGCGCGTCCACGAGCCGGGTCCCCTCCGGGAGTTCGTCGCCCTCCGCGAGCAGCGCCTTCACCGTGAGGACCGCGCTCCCCAGGTCGACCAGGACGGCCACCCCGGCCCCCGCGTCGACGCCCTCCGCCGCCGCGGCGATCAGCTCCGCGCTCGTGCCGAGCCCCCCGTCCGGGGTGCCGCCAGCCGCCGCGACCGGCGCCAGGTCGCCGCCGCCGGCCAGGCCCCGCGCGAGCTCCGCCACCGCCGCGGCGACGGCCGCGCTGTGCGAGACCAGCACGATTCCGACCCTGCCTCCGCTCATCCGGCCGTCACCTCCGCCAGCGCCGCGAACAGCAGCGCCGCCGACGTCGCCCCCGGGTCCTGGTGCCCGACCGACCGCTCGCCGAGATAGCTGGCCCGGCCCTTGCGCGCCCGCAGCGGGACGGTCGCCCGCGCGCCCTCCTCGGCGGCGGCCCGCGCCGCGGCGAAGGACCCGGGCAGCGCCGCCACCGCCGGAACCAGCGCGTCCAGCATCGTCTTGTCGCCCGGTACGGCCCCGCCGAGCTGCCCGACCGCCGCGACCCCGGCGCCCAGCGCGTCCGCGAGCCCGGCCCGGGTGACCTCCTCCGCGTCGCCGAGCGCCTTGCCCGCCCGCCGCAGCAGCGTCCCGTACAGCGGCCCGGACGCCCCGCCGACCGTGGAGATCAGCTCCCGCCCGGCGGCCACCAGGACCGCGCCCGGCGTCGCGGGCGGCTCCTTCGCCAGCGCCGCCGCCACGGCGGCGAACCCGCGCTTCAGATTGGCCCCGTGGTCCGCGTCGCCGATCGCCGCGTCCAGCTCGGTCAGCCGCCCGGCCTCCCGTTCCACCGCCGCCGCGACCGCGCCCATCCACCGCACCACGACCCCGGCCCCGTACGTCTCCGCCGTCTCCGTCATGGCCCGCTCACCGGCCCCAGCGCAGCGCGGCGGTCGCCACCGGCGCGTCCCACAGCCGCAGCAGCTCCTCGTCCGCCGCGCACAGCGTCACCGAGCAGCCGGCCATGTCCAGGGAGGTGACGTAGTTCCCGACCAGCGTCCGCGCCACCGGCACCCGGCGCGCGTCCAGCACCCGCCGCACCTCCGCGTTGAAGCCGTACAGCTCCAGGAGCGGCGTGCCGCCCATCCCGTTCACCAGCAGCAGCACCGGATCCGAGGGCCGCAGATCGTCCAGTACGGCCTCGACGGCGACCTCGGCGATCTCCCCCGCCGTCATCATCCCGCGCCGCTCCCGCCCCGGCTCGCCATGGATGCCGACGCCCAACTCCAGCTCGCCCGGCGGCAGATCGAACGTCGGACCGCCCTTCGCGGGCGTGCTGCACGCGCTCAGCGCGACCCCGAACGACCGTGACCGCGCGACCACCTGCCGGGCCAGCGCCTCCACCCGCTCCAGCGGCGCGCCCTCCTCGGCCGCCGCCCCGGCCAGCTTCTCCACGAAGAGCGTCGCCCCGGTCCCGCGCCGCCCCGCCGTGTACAGGCTGTCGGTCACCGCCACGTCGTCGTCGACGAGGACCCGGGCCACCTGGATCCCCTCGTCCTCGGCGAGTTCGGCGGCCATCTCGAAGTTCAGCACGTCCCCGGTGTAGTTCTTCACCACGAACAGCACCCCCGCGCCGCTGTCCACCGCCGCGGCGGCCCGCACCATCTGGTCCGGCACCGGCGAGGTGAACACCTCCCCGGGACAGGCCGCGTCCAGCATCCCCGGCCCCACGAACCCGGCGTGCAGCGGCTCGTGCCCGGACCCGCCGCCCGACACCAGCGCCACCTTCCCCGCCACCGGCGCGTCCCTGCGCACCACCACCCGCCGCTCCACGTCCACGGTCAGTTCGGGATGCGCGGCGGCGAGCCCCCGCAGCCCGTCGGCCACGACGGTCTCGGGCACGTTGATCAGCATCTTCACAGGCATCTCCCGGTGCGTGCTCGTCGCATGGGTGCATGATGGCGCAATTATCGGCGCGAGGGCGGGGCCGCGCACCGGTGCGTCGCGTCCGGTACGAGGGCACGGGGATCGGCCCCGGCGGGCCCGTCGAGCGCCGTCCCTGCCGGAGGGGCGGTCACCGCCGTCACTTCTTTCCCTCGCGCCCCTCGACGCGGGAGGCCCGGCCCCCCGACCATGGTCACGCGCCCGGAGACCGAACGGCGGCCCGAGCGCGCTCGCCGGCCGGAGCACGAGAAGGAACGCGGTGGACGACGTCACTCGGCAGCAGCACAGGACCACGACGGACGCGGACGCCACGGCCTCCGCCGCCTCCCCGGCCCCCGCGGCGGAGGTGCCCGCTCTCCGCCTCGACGGCCTGCACAAGGTGTTCGGCGACCACACGGCCGCGGACCGGGTGCGGATCACCGTCCGGCCCGGATCCTTCTACGGGCTCGTGGGGCCGAACGGAGCGGGCAAGACCACCACCCTCTCGATGGCCGTCGGCCTCCTCCGCCCCGACGCCGGCACGGCCGAGGTCCACGGCGTCGACATCTGGGACGAACCGCTGAAGGCGCGCCGCCTGCTCGGCGTCCTCCCCGACGGCCTGGCCTTGCCCGAACGGCTCACCGGCCGCGAACTCCTCGTCTACCTGGGCCAGTTGCACGGCATCGACGCCACGGAGGCCGACCGGCGCGCCGAGGAACTGCTCGCCGTGCTGGAGCTCGACGGTTCCGCCGAATGCACCCTGGTGGTCGACTACTCCACCGGCATGCGCAAGAAGATCGGCCTCGCCACCGCTCTGCTGCACGCCCCCAGGACGCTGGTGCTGGACGAGCCCTTCGAGGCGGTCGACCCGGTGTCCGCCGCCACCGTGAAGCGGATCCTGCGGCGGTTCGTCGACGGCGGCGGCTCGGTGCTGATCTCCAGTCACGTCATGGCGCTCGTCGAGCAACTCTGCGACACCGTCGGCGTGATGGCACGGGGCCGCGTCGTCGCCGAGGGGCCGTTGGACGACGTGCGGGGCAGCCGTTCGCTGGAGGAGACCTTCGTCGACCTGGTCGGCGAGACCGTCGGCGGCGGGGAGGGGCTGTCGTGGTTGGCGTCCTGATCCGGATGAAGCTGGCCGTGCTGCGCCACAGCGCCACGGACACCAAGCGGGCGCTGAGCGGCCTCGGCCTCTCCGCCGGCCTCTGCCTCGCCGTCGCCACCGTCGTCCTGGCGTTCCTCGACTTCTCCGAGCCGCGGATGCTGACGGACGTCCTCGCGGTCACCTTCGCGCTGTGGACGCTCGGCTGGGTCGCCGGCCCCGTGTTCGCCGGCGAACCGGTCCTCAACGGCGAGCACTTCCACCGCCAGCCGATCCCGCGCCGCACCCTGGCCACGGGGCTGCTGGCCGCAGCGCTGCTCGCCGGCACCACGGCGGTCACCCTCCTCGCGTTCGGCGCGACGACCGCCTTCGCCGCCCGGCTGAACTGGCGGGCCGTCGTGGTGTCGGTGCCCGCCGTGCTGCTGCTCCTGCTCTTCGCCGTGATCCTGTCCCGGGTGGTCAGCCTGCTGTTCCGGGCCCTGGCCCGGTCCCGCGTCGGCGGCGCCGTCACCGCGACCGTCACCGCCGCGATCGTCTCGCTGTGCTCCTTCTCCTGGGTGCTGATGATCGGCGTGTCCCTGCTCCTCCAGCACGGCCTGCCGCCCGCCGTGTCCACCGCTGTACGAGCACTGCCGTCCAGCTGGGGCCTGCTCGCCGTCGAGGCGGCGGGCCGCGGCGACCGGCTCGGGACGGTGGGCCCGCTGGTCGCCCTGGCCGCCGTCGTGGCGGCCCTGTTCGCCGCGTGGAGCGCGCTCCTCGGCCCGCAGCGGCGGGCCCGGCCCGTCGTCCGCGGCTCCTCCGCCCGGGCGGCCGTACGGCGGCCGAGGCTGTTCCGCGGCGACGTGGGGACGATCTGCCGCAAGGAACTGCGCACCTGGTGGCGCGATCCGATGCGTACCCAGAGCATCGTGCTCGGCCCCGCCTTCGCGGTCATCACCGCCCTGTTCCCGCTGGTCTTCGGCTTCACCGCCGCGTTCCCGTTCACCGGCGCCGCCGGCGCGCTGATGGCCGCCGCGACCTGCGCCAACCTCTACGGCCAGGACGGCACCGCGCTGTGGCTGACCCTGACGGTGCCCGGGAAGGAGAAGGCCGACGTCCGCGCCCGCCAGCTCGCCTGGCTGATCGTCTTCGGCCCGCTCACGCTGCTGCTGACGGGCGCCGGAGTGCTCCTGCACGGCGACCCCGGCCTGCTGCCGTGGGCGCTCGCCGCCACCGTCGCCGCGCTCGGCGGCGGCTCCGGCCTGCTGATCTGGGCCTCCGTCGCGTTCCTGGTGCCCGGCCCGGACCCGCACCGGAGCAAGAACGCGCCGATGGACCACGGCGACGTCACCGGCCAGTCGTTCCTCATGTTCTTCCTGGTCGCCCTCTCCCTGTGCCCCGCCCTCGCGGTCGCCTGGGCCGGCCACGCCCTGGAACGGCCCGCCCTGCTGTGGGCGAGCGTCCCGGCCGCCCTGCTCACCGGCACGCTCAGCCACGTGCTGCTCGGCTCGGTCGCGGCACGCAGACTGCGGGACGAGGGGCCGGAACTGCTGCACCTGATGCGCTCGGGCGCGCCCGCGTCGACGGCCGCCGCCCCCGAGGAGAGCGGCCCGTCGCCGTTCGAGACGATGTCCGCCGGACGCCAGACGCTGATGTGGACCGCCCTGGCCGTCGGCGTCGTCGGCCTCCTCCCGCAGAGCCTGGTGCCGCTGGGCATCAAACTCAGCGGCACCCCGGACAAGGTGTGGTTCCTCGCCCTGCACGTCGCCGAGCCGTGGCAGTGGCCGGTGATCGCCGCCATGGCCCTGACCGGCGCCACCGGCTTCTGGGCCGCGCACCGCCTCTACCGCGCCGAGAAGAACCGCGTCGGCTGACCGGCCGGGGACCGGCCGGCCCGTGGGGCCGTACCACGCCCCCCGGCGGGCGCGCCGGTGCTGAGGGAGGATGAGCGCATGGCAACGAAGTCGGTCGCGCAGAAGCTGCTCGTCAGACCCGGATCCCGGGTGTGGATCTCGGACCCCGCCTACCTGCCCCTCGTCGCCGGGCTGCCGGCGGACGCGGACACGGCGGCCGGTCCCGGTGACGCGGACGTGGCCCTGGCCTTCGCCGAGGACGAGGCGGCGGCCCGGGCGCTGCTGGCACGGCACGCCGACGCGCTCCGGCAGGCGCCGGTCGCCTGGATCGCCTACCCCAAGGGCAACCGCTCGGACATCAACCGGGACACGCTCTGGCCCCTCGCCGCCGCGTTCGGGCTGCGCCCCAACGCCCAGGTCGCGGTCGACGACCGCTGGTCGGCGCTGCGGTTCCGGGCGCTGCGCGACGGCGAGGCGCCGTTCGGCGGGGGTTCCGCCGCGCCGTGAGCCCACGGCCGCGGCTTGTGCCTGCCCCAGGGGCAGGGGGCACAGTGGCGGCGTGCAGAAGGACGTGATCAGCATCGGGGAGCTCGCGGCCAGGACCCGGCTCAGCCCCAAGGCCCTGCGACTGTACGGCGACCGGGGGCTGCTGCCGCCCGCCCGCACCGATCCGCGGACCGGTGTCCGGTGGTACGGGCTCGCCCAGGTCGAACGGGCCCGCCGCATCGCGCTGCTGCGGGCCGCCGGGATGCCGCTGGCCCGGATCGCGGAGGTGCTCGACGCGGGCGGCGCGGACGCGGACCGGCTGCTCGACACGTACCGGCGCGAGCAGGAGTCCGCGCACGCCGCCCGCCTCGGTGCGCTGGCCTACGCCCGCGAGGTCCTGACGGGACGGAGTACGGCGCCGTACGCGATCGCCGAGCGCGACGTGCCGGAGCGGACGGTGCTGTGCGTCCGCCGGAACGTGACCGCCGCCGAGCTGCCCGGCTTCCTCGCGGAGGCGAGCGACCTGCTGCTCGACCGGCTGCGGCAGGCGGGTGCGTGCCTGTCCGGACCGCTCTTCGCCGTCTACCACGGCCTGGTCGGCGAGGACTCCGACGGGCCCGTCGAGGTCTGCGCGCCGACGCGGAACGAGGTCGCGGCGGACGGGCAGGTCGCGGTACGCGGCGAACCCGCGCACCGCGAGGCGTACACCGCCCTCGTCATGCGGCCCGAGGGCCACCCGCCGACCGTGCCCGCCCACGACGCCGTCGCCGCCTGGCTCGCCGCGCGCGGACACGCACGGGCCGGCTCCCACCGGGAGGTGTACTACCCGAACTGGGCCACGGCCGTGCCCGGCGACCACGTCGCGGACGTCGCCGTCCCCTTCCGCCCGCGCTCCGCCGCCGAGGCCGCGCGTACGGCCGCCGAAGCCGGGTAGCGGTCGGGAGGAGGGAGACGCGCACGCGACCGGCGCGGGCCGTCGACGGGCGCCGCCGCGGCGAACCGGCGCCCTCCCGCCCCGGCGCGACGGTCCTCGAAGGGAGCCCCCGCACCACCGCCCGACCTGCCCGCACCGCACCCGCGGAGGTGGATTTCATGCGCATGACCACGTCCTTCCTCAGGCTCCCCGACGGGCACCTCCTGCTCCCCGCCTCCGAGGTGACCGATCTCCTCCGGTACCTCGCGGCCCTCTGGGTCGAGTCCGCCGAGGCCGACGACTCGGACCTGGAGCCGGCGACCGTCGCCGCCCTGGTCGGAGCGCTCTCCGAGGTCGCCGACAACATCGACGCCGAGTGCATCGCGCTCCTGCCGGTGAAGGAGGACGAGGGTTGAGGAACGGGCCCGGGCAGACGCGGGCCGGCCGTTCGCACGGGCCCGCGCGCACGGCCCCGCCGACCGGGGCGCGGCATAGTGGAAGGATGCGGCTGCGGACGAGCGATCCGGACCGGCCGGGCTGGCGGCGGGTCCGCCACGGCCGCGGCTTCCGCTACCTCGACGCCTCCGGCGCGCCCCTCGGCCCGGAGGACCGTGCCCGGGTGGTGGCGCTCGTCATCCCGCCCGCCTGGCGGGACGTCTGGATCTGCCCCTGGCCCAACGGACACATCCAGGCCGTCGGCACGGACGCGGCGGGCCGGCGGCAGTACCTGTACCACGAGGAGTTCCGGCGCCGGCAGGAACAGGCGAAGCACGCGCACGTCCGGCAGGCCGCCCGCGGACTGCCCCGGCTGCGCAGAGCCGTCGCCCGCGACCTCGCCCTGCGCGGACTCTGCCGGGACCGGGTGCTCGCCTGCGCGGCCCGCCTCCTCGACCTGGGGTTCTTCCGGATCGGCGGCGAACGGCACCTGCGGGACAACGCCTCGTACGGCCTCACCACCCTGCTGCGCGAGCACGCCACCTGCGCGCGCGGCGAGATCTGCCTCGGCTACCCCGGCAAGGCGGGCCGCCGGCAGCACCGCACCCTCGTCGACGAGCCCACCTACCGGGTGGTCCGCGCGCTGCTCGCGCGCCGCAACGGCGGCCCGCGGCTGTTCGCGTACTGGGAGGGCGGCGCCTGGCACGACGTGCGGGCGGAGGACCTGAACGCCTACCTGCGGGAGAACGCGGGGCGCGACATCACCGCCAAGGACTTCCGCACCTGGCACGCCACCGTCCTCGCCGCCGTCGCGCTCGCCGTCTCCGAACCGGTCGCCGGCGCGTCGCGCACCGCCCGCGCCAAGGCGGTCCGCCGGGCCGTCCACGAGGTCAGCGAGTACCTCGGCAACACCCCGGCCGTCTGCCGCGCCTCGTACATCGACCCGCTCGTCATCGAACGCTTCGAGCAGGGCGTCACCGTCGCCGCCGCCCTACGCCACCTCGGCGAGGACGGCGGCTACGGGCACCCGGCGACCCGCGGCCCGGTGGAGCGGGCGGTGCTCCGGCTCCTCGCCTGAAGGCGAGGCGCCGCGCCGGAGGCGTTCACCGGTCGCCGGCGCCGGAGAAGAGGCCCGCCGCCGTGCGCAGGTCGGCGACCAGCCCCGCGTACATCTCCTCGCGGCGCGGCGACCGCAGGACGGCCGACGGGTGCACGGTGGCGAGGACCCGGGCGCCGTTCCCGTCACCGGGCAGCGGCCTCGGCACGCCCCGGTCGGTGCCGACCCGGAACGACGGACCGAGCAGCGCCCGCCCCGCCGTCGCGCCCAGCGTGATGACCAGCTCGGGGGAGACCAGCCGCAGTTCCGCCTCCAGCCAGGGCCGGCAGGCCAGCGCCTCGCGCAGGCTCGGCGCCTTGTGGATGCGGCGCTTCCCGGTCTCCTCGCGCGTGAACTTGAAGTGCTTGACCGCGTTGGTGACGTACAGCGCGTCCTCGTCGATCCCGGCCTCGGCCACCGCCCGGAAGAGCAGCCGGCCGGCAGGACCTACGAAGGGCACGCCCTCGCGGTCCTCCTGGTCGCCGGGCTGCTCGCCGACCATCATCACCCGCGCGTCCGTCCCGCCGCGCCCGAAGACCGTCCCGGTCGCGTCGCGGTACAGCGGGCAGCCCCGGCAGCCGGCCGCCGCCCGCCCGTGCGCGGGGAGCCCGCCGCGCTCCGGCAGATACGGCGTGGCGTCGTACGCGGCCTCCCGCTCCTCGCCTCCGGGCATGGCGCACCTCCTCGCGGCCTCACGGCGACCCGGCCCGGCTCGCCCGCCGGGCGGCGCCGCGGACGTGCGCGCGTCTGCCCGCCCCGGCCCGCCCGAAACGCCCGGCCGGCGCCGGCCCCCGCCCCGCGCGCCCGTGCCCCGGCATGGCGGGCCCCGGGGGCGGGTAGTCGCGCGCCGAGGCGAGGAGCCGGAGATGAAGATCCTGACAATGGGTGTCGAGGAAGAGTTCGTCCTGGTCGACCGCGTGACCCGGGCCCCCGTGAACCGGGCGCCGGAGGTCATCCGGCGGGCCGGCCGGGAACTCGGCGAACAGGTCCAGACGGAGTTCTTCAACGCGCAGGTCGAGATCTGCACCCGCGCCACCGCGAACCGCCGGGACCTCGGCGACGAACTCGCCTGGCTGCGCGCCGTGGTGGGCGCGGCGGCCCGGGAGGTCCGCTGTCTGACGGTCGCCTGCGGGACGCCCGTCCTGCCGCCCGAGGAGCCGCTGACCGTGACGGACTCCGACCGGTACCGGCTGATGGCCCGGCGCTTCGCGCCCCTGGTCACCCGGGCCGACGGCGTCACCCGCGACGACGGTCTCGTCTGCGGCTGCCACGTCCACGTCGGCACGCTCGACCGCGGCCGGGCCCTCGCGTTGGCCCAGCAGATGCGGCCCTGGCTGCCCGTGCTCCAGGCGCTCGCCGGCAACTCGCCCTTCGCGCAGCGCCGCGACACCGGCTACCAGAGCTGGCGGGCCGTCGAGCACGCCCGCTGGCCGACCGTCGGACCGACACCGGTCCTCGACGAGGCCCAGTACCTCGCGCACGTCGCCCGGCTCGTCGGGGAGGGCACCCTGCTCGACAGCCGCATGGTGTACTGGCACGCCCGCCCCTCCGAACACGTGCCGACCCTGGAGATCCGGGTCGCCGACGCCAACGCCGACCTTGACACGGTCGTGCTGTTCGCGATCCTGGTGCGCGGACTCGCCGCCACCCTGCTCACCCGCGTCGACGCCGGGCTGCCGCCGCCCCGGATCCCCGGGCCGAGCCTGCTCCGGGCGCACCGGCTGGCCGCCGCGCAGGGCATCACGGGCCTCGGCCTGGACCCGGTGGACGGGCGCGAGCGCCCGGCGGCGGAGCTCCTGGACGATCTGATCGCCTTCGCCCGGCCGGGGCTCGACGCCACCGGCGACACAGAGTGGGCGTGCGAGCAGTGGGCCCGGATCCGCCAGGACGGCGGCGGCGCCGCGCGCCAGCGGGCCGTCCTCCACCGGTACGGCCGCTTCAGCGCGGTGGTCGACGCGCTGGCGGCGGCGACGATGCGGGGCTGAGCGGCAGAGGATGCGGGGCTGAGCGGCGGGCGGGCCCCGGGGGCCCGCCCCCCGCCGCCCCCCCCCCCCGGGGGCGGGGCGCCCCCCCCCCCCTGGCCGCGGGGGTCACCGCCCCCCGGGGGCGCCCGCGGCCCCCCCGGGGGCACCCCACGCGGG